>CALCCH010000743.1 GCA_937899855.1 uncultured Saprospirales bacterium
TTCGAGCAGTACTTGACTTACACCAAGCTACCGAAACTGGAATACACCCTGGAGCTCATCCAAGGACGGCGGCGCTAGGCTACTGTCGACCTTGCCGGTAGCGGAACTCGATTTCCTCCGGTGGATGGGCGACAAAATTTTCCATAAATACGGCGGGCTGCTCCCGTAGTCCTTGTTGGCGTACCAACTGCCTCAGGAGTTTTTCTTCCAGGGTGAGGGTAGACAAAAAGTTCAAACGCCGCAAGCTGCCGGTCCGCTCCATCCGGTAGGTACTGATGATCTTAGCCTCGCGTCGCGTATCGGTGGCCACCTTCACTTCGGCAGCATCCCCCCGCAGGCTACTGAGCTCCTTAAAGCGAAAGCGATCCGTCCGTTCTGGTTCCAAGATGCCCGTTGCGGTCAACTTCATCAGTAAAAGCAAATTGGCCCGCCCCTCGCGCGCCCAGCGCTCAGCTCCCAAGCCCAGGTAGCTGCCGTAGCTGAGCATTTGCCCGTGTAGCCGCATCGTGACCAAGGGCAAGCCGTAGTCCATTCCCAAAGTGCGGGCCCGCTCGTAATTGAGGCTATCCGATACCTCCAACAAAGCATCGAAATAGGCCAGGGATTGTTCGGTAATCGACTCCTGATAAAAGACCTGGGCATCGTTGCCGTTGGCGGCCAGGATGGCTTGGAACTGCCGTTCGATTTGGGGGTCGGAGGGCTGGCAAGCCAGCAAAGTCAGGAGCAATGGGTACAGTGGGTTTAGTTTCATGCTGGAGCAATATTTTGTGAGGTGGGAATGGTCCGCAGCCGGGCAGAATTCCCACTAAAGATAGCCATTAAATGCGTATCTTTCCCCCGAGCAACGCAATAGATCACATGGCCTGGAACCCCGACCAACTGCACGCCTTTATTCGCTACGAGCACCAAAGCCACAATTGGATTCGCCTCCTCGGTGCCTTTGGGCAAGCCTACCGTACCCCCGCCCCCGATGACGGTCATTACAACTTATCGAGCGGCGTCCGGGGTCAGATCGCCACCCGTAACGTGGATTTTGGAATGGATTACCAGATGATTTTTTTTCCCACTTCCGCCAGCCTTAGCCTCCTCATCAACAGTGGGATTCAGGAACCGCTGGGCCAAGCCGCGGATACTTGGGATGCCCTACTGGGCGAAATCGAAAGCGTGCTGACCAAGGAGGGTTTTGACGCCGCGCGGTTCCGGTCCAGAGTGGAAGTGCGCTATCCCGACTTGCTCGACCCCGCGGGCCTGCGGCAGCCGGACCTCGCCGAACAATCCCTCCGCATTCGAGCCGCCGCCCACCAAGCACTCCAGCGCCTGCTGGACCAACAAAAACAGTCCGACGGCGAAATCCGCATCTGGCCACACAACTTTGATACGGGCATCTCGCTGTCCCTTCCGCAGGGCTACAGCCAATACGCTGGCTACACCCCCGCGGACGAAGCGGTCTGTGCGGCGCCCTATTTCTACAACAGTTTCTACCGGGGTAGCGAAAAAACCCATCCCGATGCACCGCCCCCACTGCATCAGGGCCACTGGATAAACACCGAGCATTGGTGCGGGGCTGTCCTCCCCCTCGACCGCATCGGCCAGCTCGATCAGTTGGCGGAGCAAGCCAGCCAATTCTTGCTCGAAAGCACGGCCGCGATGGCGCCCCGGTGGACGACCACCTAGCGCATCAAAACAGGGGCTCCTCCTCTTCCGCCGGGGCCTCGATTTCCTCGATGGCGGCCCGCCAACGTTTGATCTTCTTGCAATCGTTAAAGATGACATCTTCGTTGAGTTGCGCCAGTTGATCCACCGCTTCGGCGGTAAACATCTTGCGGTATTCCTCGATCACGGCGCCACAGCAGCATTCTTGGGTACGCTGGGCCTCCTCCGCACAACAGCCCAAACGGGCAAACTGGCTATTCACTTTTTGCTGCGCTACAATTTCGGCTTTCTCCGCACTGGGCGCGACGACTTCCAAATCGGGCTGGCTGGCGCTGGGCGCGACGACCATTTCGCTACTGTCCGGCCCCGCAGCGACCGGCTCCGTTCCACCCGAATCCGAAGGGTCCGAATTGCAGGCCAACAGCGTCGCCAACAAGAGCAAAAGGAAGGGGTAGTATTTTTTCATGGTAGTGGATTTTATCTTCCGTAAATGAGATTGCCTGGGGTATCGTGGAGAATGCGTCGGATGGTTCGCGAGGCGAGTAGGACACTCAGCAGCAGCACTCCTAAGACGGCGGCGAGGATGTAGGGACTGAAAATATTAAAGCGGCTGTCGTCACCCAGTAGACATTGTTCGCCGCGGTCAAGCAACACACTCAGGGCAAAGGCCAAACTGGTGGCGATGAGTAGAAAACAAAAAATGATTTTGAGGTAGGCCCCCACCAAAAAAGCATTGCTTAAGCCAAAGGCTTGAAAGGTGCCGAGGTTGGGACGTACCTTATTGAGGTGGGTTTGGAGGAGGTTATTGACAAACAGGACGATACTCAGGATGCTAAAGACCAGGAGCATCAGGGCCGTGCTAAGGGTCAGGCGGCCCACCAGCGCAAAGTTTTCCTTGGCCTCCACCTTGTTCATGTCCAACTCGATCTGAAATTCGTGTAGCATGTCGTTTTTAAAATCCCGAATTCGGTCCAGCCGGCCAAAGTGAAAGGCCAGGTAGTGCAGCGTTCGTTCGTCTACGCTGCGGCACAGGTTGCCACCACAGTCGAGGTGGGCCACCTCGCTCAGGGCGTATTCTGGGCGGTAGGTCGTCAGAAAGAGGCGAACGGAATCGAGACTGGGGGTATTGGAGGGGGAAAAGTAAATGCGATTCAATTGGTACTGCTGGGAACCGGTAGCAAGCTCTGCGAAGGGTTCGATCTCGGGGGATTGCCCGGCAAAAAAAGTACGGGCCACCTGTCGCAAGTCCGCCAAGGAGGTCGCGTCGTTCATAGCGAATACAAAGCTGTTTTTTCCCACCTCGTTTTTGACCAGCAACTGTTGGCGGCAATTGGCGGAGGCTTCGAGTACGTTGTAGAGGATGGGGGAAATGATGTAGTCGTTCTTGCCGGGCAGTTCGCGCAGAACGGCCACGACTTTGAGGAAATACCGCTCGTCGTCCTGGAGGAGGACGTGTTGGATGGCTTCCGGGCGCTCGTAGCCCAGTTTTTTCAACAGGGATTGGGAGATGATGATTTCACAACCGCTAAAGCTCGGCTCGCTGACCGACTGGAAGGCCTCATCGATCCACAGCACATTGCCCGTTTGTTGGTCCAGTATCCGTTCGAAGATGGCCTCATCCACTTCGATGGTCCGTCCAAAGGCCGTACGGAGTAGGGTGTCGGGGCGGTGGCGCCCCAGGTCGTAGTCGCGGGTGTAAAAGTTGAGGGCCCGCCGGCCAAAGCTGACCATGCTTTCGAGTTGGAACCGCGTTTTGTTTTCGGCCACGGCGTAACGCTGCTGGACCTTGGTGACTTTGGCGGCGATGTCGTTATTGATCGGCAGGTCAATCCAGTTGGTAAAGGGGTTGTCCATTTTGACCCGGAGGTTTTCGATGCTGCCCACCGCAAAGCCCAGGGCCAGGAGGGTGAGGAACAGGATGAGGCTGAGGGTGGCAATTGTGCGCCAGGCACGGCCGGCGAGGGCTTGAAATTCGTTGCGAAAAAAAATGTAGTCAAAATCACGTCGCAATCCAAGTAGTTGTCGTAGCAGTTGGTTCATCGTGTTATTGTAAAAATTTGCTGAGGTGGTCCACCACCCGATCAATCGTCTTTCCCTCCGCATCCCGCCACCGATCGCCATCGCGCCGGAGGATGTCTTGCGCCCGCAACTGGCCACTCACCTCCCCCGCCCCATCCCAACGGGGCGTAATCGGTACGATGAGATCGGCAAACTGAGCAGCCAGGGGCAGGTCGTGCGAAACGATGATGCCCGTACGGCCCTGCCGGGCAATCTGCTGCTTGAGTACCGTCATCAGTTCCTCGGCCGTATGGCGGTCTAGGTTTCCCGTCGGCTCGTCGCCAAAGAGAATGGTAAAATCCGCCGTAATGGCGCGCACGAAAGCCAAACGCTGGCGCTGCCCCCCCGAAAGGTGGCTGATCTTTTTATCGAACAAGGCCGCCTCCAAAGACAATTTCCCCATCACCTCCATTACCTCTTCCTTGACCTGCGCCATCCCCGCCCCCTCGATCAAGCGGCTGACCATCATGTTTTCTCCGGCCGAAAAGTTGGGCATCAGATTGGTTTGCTGAAAAATAAAGCTAAAGTACTGCCGCCGCAGTTGCGCCAGGTCCGCGTTGGGCAGTTGCCAACTGTCCTTCAACTCAATCGGCTCCGCGGATGCTCCCCGCGGATAAAAGCGAATGTGACTCCGCTCGGCCGGTACGATGGTCTGACTCATCAGGCCCAGGGTTTCGATAAAGGTACTTTTACCAATTCCCGACCGGCCGATGATGAATACCAACCGACCGTAGGGAATATCGAGGGCCTCGATGTCGAGGACGGTCTTTCCCGGCAAGTACGCACAAGCCAGGTGACGAATTTCCAATACCAAATCCATTTGATCCATCGCTTGAATTAAAAGGCACTTTCAATCGGAATCCAGTAATAGCGGTTCAATTCATCGGTGGCGTAACAAAAATCGTAGGCATCGCCCTGCCGGATGATGCCGTCCAGAAAGGTACTCACCTCCGCAAAACGCGCGATGATCTCATCGACTCGACCGTTACTCACCTTCTTGGAATTGAGGACGTCCTCGATCACGTGATCGAGCGGATCGTCGATTTTGAGTCCCATTCCCCCCACGCCCTGCATCTGAGCGATCAAGTCGTTGCGGGTAATGTCCTTTCCCCCATTCCAGTCCTGGGTAAACTGCTCTACCAATGCTTTGTAGACCTCGAATAGGGCCTCCCGCTTTTTGTCGTAAGAACCGCCCACCACCACGCAACGGTTGATGGTTTGTTGGTAATCGCGCAGGTCATTCTCGGGCATAAACAGGACGTAAGACACCGTGGGATACTGGGCGTCGGGCAGGTTGCGGGGCAGGTAGACTTCGGTAAAAAGGCGTAGCTTTTCCTTGATGATATCTTCTACCGGCACTTCGCGTCCTTCCAAGATTCCGTACAACCACTTGGCCATCGCCGGAGCAAACTCTCCCGCCGTTCGCACCTGACCGTCTTCCTGACGTCCTTCCAAACCCTCAAAAGAATCTTCCAAGGTCTCGCCGTTGTCGATCATCTTGACCACCACTTCCTTAAACGTACTCACGAAACCGATGGAGTTGGCAATCTCGGCCGCCATGATCTGCCGAACCTGGGCCGCACTCAGGCTGTTGCCCGCCGAGGGTCGGTTGAGCGCCCCCAGGATACTCGCCCCTTCCAGAGGGGTGCGGGTATCCGCCGGATCGAGCTCCATGGTGGGAACCTCGATTTTAAACTGGTCCGAATTTTCGCGCATGGTTTGTAAGAGCTCCTGCCCCGAGCTACTGCCGTAAGTGGTATTGTAAGAATACTTGGCCGTCTCCAGGATCAAGTGCTGGCTAATCGCCGAAAAGCTTTTCGCCGCTCGGTAGCCATCGTTGTGGACCTGAATGCTGTACACGTTGGCTTCGATATCGTTGAGGTCGCGGATGATGGACTCGCTGTCCTTGATGTAGGCGGGATGATTGGCATCACTGAGCTTACGCGATTTGTTGACCTTAAAATCACCGTAACTACCCAGGAGCAGCACGGAGACCATATCCTTCTTGTCAAAACCACCGACCTTGAGCGCCTTGTTGAGCCCGTAGTACAGGGCGGTGTATTCGTCGCGATCGTAAAGGCTTTCGAAGGGGGTGTTCTCCACAAAAGTTTTTACCTGGTCAAACTGCGACGTCAAGGCGATGTGTTGGGTGATGCCATTGCCCTTCTCCTCGGGGATGTCGCGGTAGATCATGGCCCCGTAACGCACCTGTCGGCCTTCCCCAAATCTTAGTCGGTAGATGTCGCTGATCGCCTCCATGATCTGGGGCTTGTAAGGCGCCACACTTTCGGTACCTTCGATGAGGAAAAAGATATTGACATTGGCCGATTTGTGACCCAACTGGTCCTAGTACTTTTTGAGGTTGCTCCTCTTGACTTCCGACAAGTCCCCGATGATTTGATTTTTATCCGACAACTGAATCTTTCCCACGATCCCGGTTTGGAAATAATCGATCCCGCCGTTGCTCTCCATCGCTACCATGGGAAAGCGAATGATGCTGCCGTTGTAGCGAAAAGGGTTGGCCTCGGACATCAAACGGGCGTCCTGTTTGACCGGATCGTAATCCCAAAAAATCTCGCCGCGACTGGCCCCCCCCGGAGTTGTAATCGATGGCGCCGGAGAGGGATTTAAAGCCCTTGATGTGGTAGCTCGATCGGGACTTGCGTTCTTCGTAGGCACTGGGCATAAAGTTGGGTTCCAAGCAAACCCGACTGTTCCAAATGGTACAGTCGCGCTCGTCGATCCAGCCAATCACCTTGTCCTTATTGAATACCCCCAGCTCGGCTTCGGCCGATACCAAGATTCGACCGTTTTCCCGTTTGAGCACAAAAAAGTATTCAAAGATGTTTCGATCCGACAACTTCTCCGTTCCGTCCGGCGACGTAAAAACGGCGACCAGGTCCAGACCCTGGCGATCGCGAAAATAGCGCTCGATCTCGTCGGCCTTATTGAGGAGGAGCACTTTTTTGTTGATGCCCGTAATGGGGTCGATGATGCCGCGGGGCCAAAGCAGCAACTTGCTCTTGGGTATCCAGCCGGACTTGCCCTTCTTGTCGATGATTTTTAATTCATCAACGGTGACTTCCATGACTTTTACCCACTCATTTTTTTCTTCCACTACGAAGAAATGGTCGCGAAAACCAATCTCGTCAATGGCGGCCCCACCGGGTTTTTCGTACAGCGGGTTGTTGTTGCGATCGGAAAAAACAAACCAACCTTCCTTCCGCAGTTTGGGCGAGGTCCGGTCGAGTAGGTATTTTTCGTAGCTGTTTTGGTTGTCAAAAAAGTCGACGGGGCGGAGAAAGCTCTCCGGGGCACCCAGGACTTTTCGCTGGGCCGAGCTGAGTGAAGGCAGCAATAGTAACAATAACCAGCCGAGCACCGCAAAATTAAATCGTAATGTCATCGTCTCTATTATTTTAAAGGTGGTGCATCCCTGACCTTTCGTCAGCGATGCTTGGATTAAAAGTAGCGTTAGGGTTCGGACCGCAGCCGGTGCTGCAGGCCGATGCGCAGGCCAATCCCCAGGAAGGACAGGTCACTGGCGTAGTGTTGTAAAATACTGGTTTCGTAGTCCGAGGGGCGCGTGAGGATATCGGTTGTGGCGTCATCGTGTTGGAGAAAGGAACCGGGTTGCAGGGTCAAGTCCAAGCCCACCAGGAGGGCCCAGGTCGAATTGTCTTCCGAGAGGTCGTAGTAAAACAGGGGGGACAATTGGAAGCCCAAGCCAAAGCCCTGCGGATTGGGATTGGCCGTCCCGTCGATGACCTTACCCGGTCCGGCCTCCAACGGTCCGTAGCCGATTTCCTGGTCGAACAGGTTGGGGTTGGCCGCCCCCATCTCCAGCAGTCGACAGCTCGCGGCCGGCAGCTCGGCGTCGTAGGTGCCCGTGCCTCTGAGGTCCCCGGAGCTGCCGAGCACCAGGGTGGGTAGGACCTTCAAATTAACCAACAAAGCCGAACGCTGCGTACGCAAGAGGCGATAGCCCACCCCCAGCGGTATCTTGATGACGTTAAAATTCAGCGATTCTTCCACGTCGACCGGTCCGACCAAACGCAGGTAAGCCAAATCGCCCCCAATGGCCGTATTGGCCACATCCGCAAAACCCGGACTGATGGAAAAGTCTTCCATCCGAGTATTGATGCGGTAGGAATAAAAATGAATCCCCGCGCTAAGAAATAGGTTTTTACCAGTCGAACTGCGGGAGTTGATGCGGTTGGTAAGAAAATCAAAACCCACTGAAAAGCCGACTTGCCCTTCTACTTCAAAAAGGGCGTCCGCGTGGTTGCTGTCCCAAAAATCGGAAGTGGTCGCCGTAAAGGACGGGCTGAATAGACTGAGGGAAGGGCCAAAGTAACGATAGTAATCCGCCACCACGCGTTGGGTGCCGGGTTCGCCCCCCTCCGTCGCAATGATCTTGGCGATCTTAGCGCGGTCGAGTTTGCCCTTCACCACATCGATTCGCATTTCCTGCTCGATGGGCTTGCCCCCCGCATCGACCTTGACCCGGTTGGCCGAGCTGACGTAATTGTAGCGCAGCTTATCCAACTGCAAAACCACCACCCAAAAACCACTGGCATCATCCTCGATCCGCTTGATCTTGACCTGACGGATCTGCATTTGTATCCCCCGACCGGGCAAGCGGTTAAATATGCCGTCCGCATAGGTCCGCGGACTCACCATTTCCCCCCGAAGGTATTCCTCAAAGTCCTTGTCGATTTGCGCATTGGAATTGAACAAGGCGCGAAAGTCATTGACCGATTGGGGCGTAACCCGCCCCCCCGTTTCGTCGATCAGGGTCATGGCCCGGGCGTAATCGTTCAACAGTTTTTCCGCCGTGGCGACGACCTGAGCCCGGTCGGTATCCGAGAGTACGGAGGTGGGGGGAAAAACACCCTCCCGCGGATTGAGTTGGAGGTCCTGCCCCCATCCCAGCCGGGCGGTACAGCTTAGCCCCAAACACAAAATATATCGAATGCTTTTCATGTGTATCATTTTAGTTGGAATTGAAAAACTACCGGATCAACAGAATTTTCGCCTGCCGGCTGATCTTGCCCTTACTCCCCACCAGTGCCACCAGGTAGAGGCCCGCGGCCCGCCCCTCCAGATCGAGCCATTCGTCGACTTGCCCGTCGGTGGGCACCACGGTTCGCTGCAAGTAGACCCGCCCCAAGACATCGCTCACGAACAGCTCGTACTCCGCCTCGGGCAATTGATTGGTCACCAGTTGGAAACCGTCGGTGGTGGGGTTGGGGTAGACTTGGAGTGCCTTTTCTTCCTCGGGAGGGA
>CALCCH010000744.1 GCA_937899855.1 uncultured Saprospirales bacterium
GTCGAGGAGGACCAAGCGGGCGGTCGGAATTTTATTGACCTAGCGGCTCACCATCATGGATTGGATGACGAAGTCCGTGCTGAGTTCGGTACCGTTGGAAAAGATCCGGTAGGAGGGCAAATTGCCCCCGCCATCGGGGGGAATGTCGAGGGAAATCATCGCACTTCCTGTTTGTTGACCGGGGGTAGAATCAACTCCATCCCGGGCTTGAGTGAACGGAAATTTCGCAGGTTGTTGACCCGGGCGATCTCGACGTAGTACTTGGGATCACCGTAGATCTGGTGCGCAATCGCGGGAAGGGTTTCGCCGTCCTTTACCAAGTGGACGTGGGTCAAATCGGCGGAAAACAACTTGGCGATGGCGGAGATCAAACTCCGGGGTTCGTCGCCCTTGAATTTGGCACTGACCTTGGCCCGTAGCGGTCGTCCGATCGAGTTGAACAGGGTGTAGTTTGTGGTCATGCTCACCAAGCGACAATCGAAAATAAAGGTCCCCCAGACGAGGGTCAGCTTGGGGGGTTCGTGCGTTCCGGGATTGCGCTCGGCGGTGAGTTTTTTGAACAGGGCAATCTGAACGTCCACCCCACCCAGGAGCGCCGCGGCTTCGCTTTGGATGCCATTTTTGGAGGCACCGGTGGCGTCGAATAGGAATTCGAAAGACACGTCGCCCGTACTGGTTTTGTAAAAACTCAGTTCGTTGCGATCGTCGCCGGGGCCACCCTTGCACTGGTAATCTACGGTGAGGCTTTTGGAAAAAGACTCGGGGTTGTACATCACCGGAAAGGGGATGGGTGGCAGTTTGGTCCCATCCTTGGTCGTGAAGTACGACAGGAGGAGCATCTTGAGCAATTTACCATCCAACATAGGGCTTATCTTTCGTTTTTCTCTTCGATCATTTTACCCATCTCGGCCAACTGGTTGCTGGACTGGTTGGTCTTGTTCTCTTCCCCACACTCGGTGGAAGCCGGCTCGGTCGTCTCGGCGCTGGCGCGTCGATCCTGTTCGACGGAGGTCCGGATGATGAGTTCTCTGATTTCAACTGGCATGGTGAACGATTTTAAATTACACTTCTAAACGGCGGAAATACTGAAAGGACAGGTCGATGGTTTCGGTAACGATTTCGTTGGCCTGCGCATTAAACCCCGAGATGGACCACTTGACCGGATAGGCCTGGATAAAGCTCCACGCTTCGAGGGGCTGGTGCTCCTCGTTGAGCAGGGTCACGGTCACGTCTTTGGGGGAAAAGGAAAAGCCTTCGATGGCGTCTTTAAACCAGCCGATCAGCTTTGAGCCCTTGAGCATCCCGCGTTTGAGGACGAGCTTTTCGTAGGACACCCGATCGGGAAAACGATGGACGAAGCGGTTTTCTCCCCCCTCATTGTGGGTAAACTCCCCCACCGACACATTCAGTCCCGACACCTCCTGAAAGCGAACGTCGTTGCCATCAGCGGTAATCCCTTCAATGTCGACGCGAAAGTGAAAACCAAGGGGTGGATAATAGGTGGCCATGGGCAGTGGGTTTAGACAAATTCAACGGTCAGCCCTTCGTGACAAAGCTCGATCGTCTCCATCGCCACTTCGTTGCCGGTGGAGTTGAGCGAGGGGCCTTCGACCTTGCAGGGCCAGGCCGATTTGACCTTCCAAACCGTGATGGGTTCGTGCTCCTCATTGAGCAAGCTGATGGTCAGGTCGCGCCGCTCGATTTGATTGAGTCGGACGGTGTTGAGCCACTGGAAAAATTCGTTGTCCGAGCGGTACATCCCCCGCTTGAGCGTGATGTTGGTGTACTGGGGCATGCCCGGCATTTTGGTGACTTGGTATTCCAACGAACTGCCCTCCCGGTAGTCGATCGACTGTACTTCGACGGTTAGGCCGGATACTTCGGTAAAACCAATCCGGGTGCCTCCCCATTCTACCTGGAAGTGAAAAGTGGAAACTGGATAATTGATGGCCATGATGGTGTATTTTAAATTTTAATTTTTAAGTCGTACGGATTTAGGAAGTCTGCAACTTGTGCGAAAACTTCAGGATGATGAACTCGGCGGGACGTACGGCGGCCATCCCAATCTCGACGTTCATGATGCCGTTGAGGATGTCTTCGGCGGTCATCGTTTGGCCCAGGCCCACGTTGACGAATAAGGCGTCCTCGGGCTTGGCACCGGCCAGGGCACCCTCGCGCCTCAAGCTGGTCAAGAAGTTTTCGATCATCGCCTCGACGCGGACCCAGGTCTTGGCATCGTTGGGTTCGAAGACGACAAACTCGGAAGCCTTTTTTACCGACTCCTCCACAAAGATGAACAGCCGACGGACCGGCACGTAGCGCCACTCGTTATCGTTGCCCGCCAGCGTACGCGCCCCCCACACCAGGATGCCCCGCCCCGCAAAAGTGCGGATGGCATTGATCGACTTGCCGGAGGTGGCGTCGACGTTGAGGCGATCCTGCAAATCATTGGTCACCCGCACCGTGGGTTGGATCACCGAATTCAGGCTGACGTTGGCCGGCGCCTTCCACACCCCGCGGTCCGAGTCGACGCGGGCGTATACCCCCGCCATGAGCGCCGAAGGGGGTAAAGTGACGTAGAGTTCCCGGAGCTTGGCTATGATGCTACGCGTCAAGCTGGGATTGGTCAATCCGACGGTAGCCAGACTATCGCCATCGAAACTCCCGGGGTTGCTCGTTCCGTTGGCACTAATGACTTCGTGACTAACGGTCACGCCCCCAGCATCGTAACCGTAACTAAGCGTCGTCTTGAGCTGGGGATAATAAGCCGCACCGTAGTTGAGGTAATCCGAAGAAACGGCATTCCGAAAGTCCGCAATGGCGCTGGAGGTGCCGTTGTCATAGACATCGAGGATGGTAAAGCGATCCTGTAATTCGTTGCACTGGCTCAGGGCCGCACTGGCTACGCTTCCGTAGAGACTGACGGTACCCAAGCTGATGGCATCGGGAAAGACGAGTAAGGTAGGTTCATCTACGGTAGCCGCGGCCTCCAGGCCTCCTACCGTACCAGGTACACCGATAAAGTCGTTGGCGTCGATGGGGTTACTGTAGCTGCCAATGGAGACGATGTAGCAGGGTCCCCCACCGTTGCGGAAAAACATGTCTAGTGCGTAGTACATCAGATAGCCACTGGGGCTGGAGGGATCGAGGGCCGCATCTATCGTACGGGTCTGAACCTGACCGCTAGCGTCAAGCTGATCGGTGATGCTGGCCGTCATGGTCTCGGGTCGAAGCCTACCAAATATTTCGAGGTATTCCAACAGGGAGGTGATGCGGGTAGGTACGAGAATCAGGGCGCTATCGTCGCCATCCTTGGTGGCGCGCTCGGTATAGCCGATAAAGGCGGGGATGGCCGTCTCGACCGGGGCGATGGAGGGCGGGAGGGTAGAAATTTCCTCGATGTAAACGCCGGGAGTTTTATAAATTGGCATGGTTGAATTTTTTTAATTTGATTCGGAGATAAAGGGGCGCAGCGGAGCGATTTAGGATTCCTGCATTTTGTGGGAGAATTTGAGGACGATGAACTCGGCGGGACGGACGACGGCCATCCCAATTTCGACGTTCAGCCGGCCTTCCAAAATATCGACCGCAGTCATCGTTTCGCCCAGCCCTACTTTGACGAAAAAGGCATCCTGGGACTTGGCACCGGCCAGGGCACCATCGCGCCACAGGTCGGTCAGGAAATTTTCGATCATGCCCTTCATCCGCTGCCAGGTCTTGGCGTCGTTGGGCTCGAAGACCATCGGCTCGGAGGCTTTTTTGACGGATTCCTCGATAAAAATAAAGGTCCGTCGGACGTTGACGTAACGCCACTCGTTGTCGTTGCCGGCCAGGGTACGCGCGCCCCACACCAAGTTGCCCTTGCCCGTAAAGCGTCGGATCGCATTGATGGATTTGCCGGAGGTGGGATCTACGTTGAGTCCCTCCTGCTGGGCCGCCGTAAGCAAGCGAGCGGGTTCGGTGACGCGTTGGAGGCTGACGTTGGCCGGTGCTTTCCACACCCCACGATCCCGGTCGACACTGGCGTAAACGCCCGCGATGGCTCCCGAGGGGTACAGGTCGATGGTAAATTTCCCCAGCTCCGCCTTGATGGTATTGTAGAGTACGTGATCAACGCCATCGGCACCCCCGCCAAGGGTGGTGCCCGATAGGCCCACCGAGTTGGAAAGCTGGCCATCGAGATAAGTCAGCGAGATGCTGTTGCCCGCTACCCCCGCCGTGGCCGCCGTGATGGTCACCTCGTTGGCGCCATCATCCACGGCCCCCACATCGGGCAAGCCGTTGATGGCCGAAGCCAGGTTACTCGCACTGTCGTTGTTGTCGGTACCGACGGTAAAGTCACTGCCCTCCAGAAGGCTCGTTCCGCCCACTGAAATGGTATCGCCCAAAATTCGGTTGGAGGCGGCAATGGTGATGGTAGCCGAAGCCGGTACGGCGGGTGCCGCTCCCGTCAGCGTCACACCGCTCAAGCTTACCGCCGGAGCTCCCGCCGGATTGTGGCCCAGGGCGACATTGGTGTCCGCCCGCAGGGTCAGCACCGCCCCCGCTTGGGTCGCCACCACATTGGCTACCGCCCCGTTGATGGCGTTGAGCAGGGCCGTAGCCGTTGCCACGGGGTCCACCGTATCGCGGTCAAAATCCGTTCCTTCCGTCAGCGTGACCCCACCGATTTGAAATTCGTCACCGGCAATATTATTGCTCAGTAGAGTGATCGTTCCGGTTGCTTGTACCGCATCCGTTCCTCCCGACAAAAAGGCGCCGGAGAGGCTCATGGCGGCCGAAGCGCCAACTTGATGCGCCAAGCTGATGCTATTGCCCGCAGCGCCGCTGCCCGCGGCCGCTTCCAGATTGATGACGTTCGCGGCCGAAGTAGCCGTCAAACCCAAAGCGGGTACGTGAGCATTGATGGCGGCGGCCAGCGCCGTAGCGGCATCGGTGGTATTGGGCCCACGAGCGAAGTCAGGACCCTCTACGAAGGGGGTGCCGTTGATGGAAAAAGTATCGTTTTCAATATCGTTGTTGAACAGGGTGATGCTGCCCGTAGCCGGGCTACCCGCCCCATTGTTCGAGTCGATCAGGGTGGCCAAATTGGGATCGCCCGCCGTAAAGATCGGCGCGCTGCGGCTATCGGTCAGGTAAACCCGCTCGTCAGTCGTGGCGTATTGCAAAGTCGTTCTGAGTTCGGGGTAATAGGCGGCGCCGTACTTGAGGTAGTTGGCACCCACCTCGCTGTTGCGAAAGTTGGCCGCATCGGCGGCGGAGGTATCGTTGAGATCGGTGAAGACATCCATTAGCGCAAAGCGGTCCTGCAGTTTGTTGCACTGACTGAGGAGGGTATCGTTGATGGTCAAACGGCTGCCGGAGGCCAGCAAAATCGTTTCGGGAACCACAAGCAGGGTAATCTCGTCCACTTCCTCACAGGCATTGACGCCCGCCAGCAGATCGGCCTCGGTGATGTTGCCCGCCACGGCGGGATTGACCTCGGTGGCCCCACCACTGGTGTAGCTGGCGTAATCGCCCACGGAGATGACGTAGCAAGGACCACCGCCGTTGGCGTAAAACATGGCGACGTGGTAGTAAAGCAGGTAGGGAGAGGCCGCGCCCGAAAAATCGAGGGTAAGCACCTCGTCGCCCCCCGGGACGGCGGCGTCCGCAATGTCTACGGTGAAGGCTTCCTCGAAGGGGCCACCAAAGTGCTGGACAAAATCCAGTAGAGAGGTGATCCGGACGGGGGTATTGACGAGGATGGCGGCGCCGGCTAATTCGCGTTTACGGGTGTAGCCCACAAAGCCCGGAATGGCCGTTGCGACCGGGGCCACGGAGGCCGGGAGCAAGGAAATTTCCTGGATAGATACGCCGGGTGTTTTTAGGTTTGCCATTACAGGTACTCTTTAGATATTAGACAAAAACATAGATTTCGGATTCGGGGGGCGTGCCGAGTAGCCCCGGGTCAACGACCACCCCCAGTGGGGTGGCATTGGGCAAATGTGCGATGACGACACTCCCCGAATCGCGCAACTCCAGATTGAGGAGGGTGCGTTCGCGAAAGGGCAGTGCCGAGTCGGAAGTAAAGACGGCGGTGGCCACCTCGTTGACGGTGGTATTGGGCTGGGCGGTAAAGCCGAGGCCTCCCCCACTGTTGTCGACCAAGCTGAGGGTCGGTAGGTTGATCTGTCCCGATTGGTTGACGATCAGGTAGCGCCAGGTCGTCGAACGACTGCGGAAGTTGACTTCCATGTACTTGGTTCCGTTGTACAGGTTGGCCAGCTGGTAGCTAACCTCGACGATGCCCAAGGGATTTTGAGATTTTAATTCGTTGTTGACGTAGATCCGGCGGCGGAGCAGTTCGGTGGTGCCGGTATTGTCGAGAACCACCAGGTCGTAGCGGCCACCGGTCCGCTGGCGCAGGTCCACGGATTGGGCGTAGGCATCGGCGCCGATCCGGTTGAGGACCAGGGTGGTAGGCAGGTCATTGCCATCGGTATCTTTTCCCGCCGGAACGGGCGTACCGCTGCGGTCTTCCAACCGGAATTGGACCGTCGCCGGATTGCCCGCCAGGCCAAAATTGAAGGTAAAGAGGTGGGTCTCAATGCCATCTAAGAGATCGTAGGTCAGCGCCTCGGGGCTACCCGGGTTGGTGGAAGGACTAGCGGGGTCGTTGGTGAAGTAAAGCAGTTTGTTGCCGGTGTACCGCAAGGAGGAGGCGCTGAAGTCCAAGTCGGTAATGTATACGAACTCGGAGGGGTTGTCGTCGAAGCGGCCAAAGGCCATCCGGGGGGCCGTGGTGAGGGGGACCAGGGCAGGCGGCGTCGCGGTGTCGTCGGCGGCCCGGTAAAAGGTCAGGATGCCGCGTGGGATGACTTTAAAAAGCATCCGAGCGTTTTTGAGCAATTGCTGGGTATCGGAGTCGGGCCGCAGGTGGAGCCCACGGGCGTAGGTATCGTTGTAGAAGTCGTGCTTCAGTTCCAATTGAAAGAGGCGGCTGTACAGAATACTGATTCCCATTAGAGGTGTGGATCTTTGATGATGATTTTTTCAATCGGATTGTTGCTACCCAGGACCTCGCGTTTCTGCACGGTCAGCAGGCGGACGCGGTAGAGGACGGAGGGCAAATAATTACCCCCGAGGACGCTCCAAAAGTTGTACATCTGTTCGAAGGAATGCGAGTAAAACTCGACGATCAGCTTTTGAATACTGGGGTCGAGGCTGGCCAGGTAAGGCGAATTTTCGTTGGTAAAAACGTTTTTGCCCTGGAAAAACTCGATGACTTGAGAAAGCTGTTTGAGCCCTTCGATATAGTCTTCGGTGGTGTCGCCGTCTTCGCGGGTAAAATTGGCGGAGACGAGGACGTAGAGGTTGAGTTTAAGTTCGGGGTTGCGGATTTCGGCGCGGCCGTATTCGTTGATGACGGTGCTGCGTTGCTCCTTGAAGACGCGTTCCTCCTCGATGTTCACCAGCGAAACCCCAATCGAGCGATCCGGAATGGAGATGCTGTCTCCCGCCGCCACATTGGTCAGATGGACCATCCGGCTGGGCGTGGTGATGTTGCCCGCCTGTTGGTTGAGGTAGGTATTCAAACTCTCGGTGACGAAGCGGAGGGCGTGGTGAATCATTCGTTTAAGCTTTTGAACACTTGGTGGAATTCGCCTTCTTCCAGTAATTCCCGTACTACGGCGGTGACGCTGGGCAGGGAGCAATCGTCGAGGAGGAGCATGTTGTTGGCCCAAAAATATTTCCCCGCTAAAAAATCCCCACTGGTTTCGTTTTGCTGGACGATGGTTTCGATATTTTGGTAGGTAAAAAAGGTGGCGATAAAGCGCCGACCACTCACGAATTGGACCACCACATCGGTATTGTGATTGCGGTAATCCAGCACCGCAGCGGCGTCGAAATCTTGCGACAGGTAAATTTTTTCGATGGCATCGTCCATTTGTGCTGGTACAACCAAGGTCCTTCCAATTTTAATTCGGGTGGTCGGCACCACGTCGCCCCACCACTCAAGGTAGTGGACAGACGTAGCTTGACGCAGTCATTAAGATCGGAAATGTAAGGACGACGGGGAAGGACCATTCACTTAATGGCGGGAATGATTCATTTAACGGTACGCTACACCAAGGCTCAATGGTGGGTGACCGAGCTGCCTTTAACCCCTGCTAATGTCGCACCCCGGATTAAGGGCTTTTTTCCCGTCGGAGGAATAAGTAGGCAAGTCCAATTCTCGTTCGCAATAGGCCCCCATCAAAATTCCGATTGACGTAGGGCGAGATTTCAAATATGACGTGGAGGCGGGTTAATCTTTTTAGGGGTTTTGCTCTCGTACCCAAGTGTACACTGTAGCCATTGACGACGGAAATATTGCTGGCCGCGTTAAAGAAGTTTAGGTTCGTTCCGATACCGCCGTAGAAATTTGCCCATTCGGCTCGCTTGACGTTTACCATCAGTACCGGTTCGGTGGTGATGTTGCCGTAAAAGGTGTTGGTGGCCACACGAAAATCGCCCCAAATGAGTCTTTCCGAGTTGGTGGCAATTAGAATTTCACTCTGAAAAGGGAAATAGCCGATGGATATTTGAGCCGGACTTAGTTTGGAAAGCAGCAAAAACGGCAAAAGTGCTATCGGTATCCTCATAGGTCAGCAATCAATTTACAGTAGGCACGTTTGGGTTGATAATTATCGTCAAACAGGAGGGGAAAATCAGCTCTATTGTAAAAGTATCTTATCCAGGAATCCCTATCCCCCACCCCCCAGATCGTTATTCCAAATTTATAGCTTGCGTGAATCCTATCGTAGGTCTTAAAAATATAGAGGTACTTTTCGGCTTGTCTGACCAACTCTTCTTGGGGAGCTTTGTCGAGGGCTTGTGAAAATGGATTGATGGAAATATCTAATTCAGAAATGTGTACCAAATAGTCGTTTTTCCATACCTCGTCAATGGCGTTTGAGATTTCCACGTTCTCCGGAAAACCATTGAACAGGTGCATCTGCAGGCCGATTCCATCAATGGGAACGCCCTTGGCCTTTAAGCTATTGAGGAACGAAAGGACGGCTTTTCGCTTTACGGGATTGATGACCAGGGAATAGTCATTGTAAAATAATTTGGCGGCGGGATCTGCTTCGTGAGCGTATTGAAATGCCTTTTCTAGGTAAGAACTGCCCAGATTCTTTTTCCAGATCGAATTTCTAAGGGTTCCATCATCATTGAATGCTTCATTGACGACATCCCAACTGCTAACTTTACCTTTAAAATGGTTTACTATTTGGAAGATGTGTTCCCTCATCATGTTTTCCCAAGCGGTCTGATCCCCCCGAAAATTTAACATCCACGGAGGAAGCTGTTGGTGCCAGATCAAAGTATGTCCGTGTAAGCGCTTCGAATGGGAAGCACAGTAGTCCGCCAGTTGGTCGGCCTCCGTCCAGTGGAACAGGTTTTCACTGGGGTGGAGGAATGCTGGTTTCATGATGTTCTCCGCAGTTACACTATTGAATTGGGTATTTACTATCCTTGCATAATCGAGGTTGGCACCCATTCGGTTGAGGTCCACTACGTTTCCACAGTAGAAATCTACACCATCCACCAAACGCTTGTCCTGAATACTACAAGGAGTCATTTCCTCTTCTCGACAAGCGCTGCTGAATAGTATCCCAATGGTCAGTACTGCCCCTAGCATCCAATTGCTCATAACGGTTGGAATATTGGCCTCTTGATGGTATTACTTAAGGGAAGGGTGTCCCTTAGCCCGACCTTCAAGGGGAATAAATTTGATGTCCGAATAATAGGTGTTTTCTTTTTCTATTTTTTGGTTGAGCAAAAACCGGGGGATGGCCTCATCAAAGACTTCCACATCCCACATGGCTTGTTCGTGACCAGCATTTTCCACTTTGAGGTGTCGGGCACCGCTAAAGGTCTGCATGGTTTCATCGACTTGTTCAATGGGCGTTCGACAGTCTAAAGTTCCGGTTACGAACAAAGTCGGAATCTCCGTTTCTAAGGGACGGGACAAGTCAATTGCCAATTCGTTGGCGATCCAATGATCCTTGACCGCGGAAAAAGGAAAGTTGACCACATTACCAAACGGACTTTTATCCGCCTCTTGCTGAATCGTTTGCCACCTTTCCACACTCGCACCAGAGGCCAATTGCTGGTTAATGCCAGCCCCCGGGATCCCCAAACCCATCACCACTCTCTTTTGAACAAACCAGGTCAAAAGGGAATAATCCCCCCGATCGATGGAGTAGACCAATCTAGGAATCACCGGAATGTCGTTTTTATCATCGATATCCAAACGTAGAATTAGGCCCAGGCCAAAGGAACCAATGGCCATTTCCTCCTCCGCTTTGGTCAGCGGATTTTTGATCGTCACCAAGGCGGGATTTTCATCGAGTTTTTTCATCACTCGATGGACCAATTCGCTAAAGTTCGGGATTTTAGCACGGATCGAAGCATCTTGCTGGATCATTATCCCAAGCTTATTGACGTAGGTATCCAAGTAATGGGGATAGTTAAAAGCCTGGTCGAGGCCATCTGCTCCGGCGAGAATGGACTTTTCAATCCGATCGGGAAACAACTTCATGACCGTCATGCCAATGTGGGATCCAAAACTGAAGCCAAAAATCGAATACTTATCGATCGCCAATTCGTTCATCAGGTCATTTACATCGTGGGCGTGTTCGATCACATTGTACCCCGATATATCTACCTTGGCCGCTGCAAATTTTTGCAGTGCGGCTTTTGCCATCGTGCGGTAATGGGCATTCGCCGATTCCTCCGACAGGAAAAAATCGTGGGGAATTTTTTGCGACCAGGTATAGCGAAGGGATTCATCCGAAGAACCACGCCGGTCCAAAAAGATTAAATCGGCCACTTCCAAAATCTCCACCCAATCGCTGAGGTCGCTTTTACTTTCCGCCTGCCACGTACTCCTGCCACCGCCTCCTTCTAAAAAAACAACTGGGGCGGTGGGGTTTTCCGCAAGACTTTTGAGGTAAACGAACTTTACCCTGATTTTTCTACTACTTGGATTCAAGCGATTTTCAGGAACTTCCAAAAATCCCGACTTGCCTTCAATTTTTAATTTGAGGTTGGTTTTAAACTGCTTGGATTCCACTTCCACCATTGTTGCTTGTCCCAAAGCGTGACAACACCACAGTAGGGAAAAAGCAAGCAGGGAAACTCGAATTTTGGTCATCATCATTCAACTATTTTTTCTGGAAGCCATCTTAAAATGTTTTTGAGATGACTTCTAAGTACTTCAACTGGAGTAGGTCTCAAAAAGTTGCTCCCATTCGCTCCAAAGGGCCCGCGCCGTGGGCGCCGCAATCTTCGGAATCGTCCTGGCTATCGTCCTTGATCCCGTGGAGCCGCAGTATGCTCAGGTCAACATCCAATCTGTTTTTTTCCATTACTCTTCGCGATTTAGCGGACAGGTCGAGCAGCGGAGCAGCCCCCCCAGCTGGGCTACCCGGGCGTAATCCACCGGAATGGCTTGGATGTTCCGCTTTTCCAACTCGCTCGCCAGACGCACAAAGGAGCGTTCGATCAGCACCTTGTTGGGGCTGAGGGAGAGGATGTTGGGCACCATGTCGTACATTTCCGCGGCGTTGACTTCGATGAGCTGTTCGGCACCAAAGCGATCGTAAATGGCCTGGGGAAATTCACTAAAGCCCTCCGGGTAGAGCAGGGCGGAGTGGGTACCGACGGGTTGAAAGGCACAGTCCAGGTGGAGGGTATTGGTACGCGCCTCGTTGGTGACGCGTAGGGGCAGGGGAATCACCGTTTTTCGCTGGCCCAGCACCCTTTGAAGAAAGCGGAGCCCCAGTTGGTTGGTCCGATCGCCGAGCCCCACGAAGACGTACTCCCCGTGCAGTACGATGTCGCCCCCTTCGATGGTGGCTCCCGGTGGCGGATGGTGGACCCGCTCCAAATCGCGCAGGAGGGCGTGGAGGGCGGTTTGTTCCACTTTGCGGTTGGCTTTCTTCATCCGAGCCAAGAAGAAGTCCTCCCCGATGGCAAAGCCGATGTCGCGACAAAAAATCTGATCCTGCTGCGGGATATTGGGCGGCCGCAGTACTTCGACCCCCTGCTCGACCAGGACGCGGTAGAGGCCCTCCACTTCCGCCACCAATTCCGCCTCGGTGGGATCCACGCCCCGGGCGACCGCTTCGGCGTATTTCGGGTTGTTGAGGTGCTTGACCGTCCCCCGATCGGAGGCGATGCCGAGGATGACCCGTTGGAGTGTTCCAGTTTCGCTGTGTACTTTAACTTTCATGCTATTTGGTTTGAAAGAACGGAACCATCCGCCCCCTGTTTTGCGCAAGCCGCGCATTCCTTCCTTAAGATAATACAAGAAGACGAATCTGGGCTACCGCAAAGCCTGATTTGCATCCTACTAGGACCTCCTCCGATCCGCTACGACCTACCGATGGCTTAGCTCTGGCTCCAGTAAAATTCGCAGGCGTCGAAATGGCGGTTCCGTAAATCCTCCCGGTCGATGAGTACGAAAAAAACGCCTTCGTCGTTGAAACCATTTTCGCCAAATTGGACCAGTACGATCTGGTTGTCGGCCATTTTGGCTCTGACTTCCTCCTCGTCCCACTGACAATGGGTCACCATCCCCAACATTTTGGAGCGCGCTGACCCGCCAAATTCATCCCACAGTTTTCCATCCGCATTCAAAAGATGGGCGAGCTCCCGGCCCTCCTCCTCGTCCTCGGGTTCGCGGTAGCGTTCGCTCCAGCTTTCCTGGTCCGCACGGACCGACTGGATGAGCACACCATCCCAAAAGCTATCCTCGTGCTCGACGATGATTCGATGGAGTTGGTGATTGTCGACGTCGGCGTAGATCACCCGTCCGGTGTCCGCGACGGGATCGCAAAAGAAGAGGAGCTGTCCGCGCGGCGGGAGTAGTCCCGACCGATCGTGGGGGGCGATCGTGCTCAGATCAATTTGGGCAGCAAAGCGCAGCGCCGCGGGGTGTTCCAAACCGGGTGGCAGGTCGATGATGGGGCCTCCGTAACGCGAGTGCCCCAAGGGCAGGTCGAGCGCGTGGTGGGGAAGGTAGTTACCGTCATCCAAGCTACCCAATTCGACGGAAGCGGGGTAGTATCTTTTTTCAGCGGCTTCGAAGCTGATGATTTCAAATGACATAGTGGTGGATTTGAGATGGCTTCTAGTAAAATCGGTATTGGTACGTGATGACACTTTCTAGGTTGTTCTCTTGGCCGATGCAATTGTAATAATAAATCTTTCGCAACAGGCCCGCGGGCGTGTAGCGGAAAACCGTTTTGGCGGTGGGTTCGGGGCCAACTCGGGGCAGGTAGTCCAGGGTGTACTGCAGGATGCCGGCCCGGTAGACCTGCTTTTCCTCCACTCGTCCCAGGGAATCGTAGCGCAGGCGGTGCTCGTCCTTCCCTACCCACTGTGTAGATAGCGAATCCTGCGGGACCGGTGGCCCTACTCGCTCTTCCTCAACGGGAGGATGGATCACTTCGCGTTTTTCACCAGCTTTCAGCTCCACCTCCCGATACAGCTGTCCGGCTCGATACTGGTACTCGGTCCGGCTGATGAGACTTTCTTTTTTGTTGTTCCGAAAGCGCCAGTATTCCACGGCCACCAAGCGATGGTCCGCGTCGTACTGCCGATACTCAACGGTGCGGAGTCGTCGGTAGTTTCGGATGCTGCCACTAGTGCGAACGCCACCCTCCCGCTTAGAAAAACGGGTCACCTCGCCGTAAGCTCCCCATTCAATCTCATTGCCCGCTCGGTCGTACTTGTGGTATTCCCCCTTGATCTTTTCACCTCCCCAGCGGCGGTACCGAAACTTCTCGGCGTCGTAAGGGTAAGTCTTGAGGTAGGTGACACGCTGCTTCACCACCCGCGGTTGGCTCGGACCCGCACAACTGCTCAGGGTCCAGATCAATAGCCAGAGAAAAATCAATTTGTGGGTCACGTTTTTATAGTTTAGGATTCTACTTCGCCGGGTCTCACTCGCTGCCCCAACCGTATTCGGCAAGGGCATCGGACCAAATCTGGCGACGATTGAGTTGAATGAGTTGGTACACCAATTCCCCCACCACTTTTTGATCCAGCGGGTCTTTGCGCATTTCCAAACGAAAGCGCTCGGAATCCCGGGGGCTCAGCTGGTGCGCCTCCAGGGGCTGGTCGCAGTAACCGTAGCCATCGAAGGAGATGCTTTTGAGGTAGATGCACTGCTGGGCCGTACAATTGAAATTCATAAAGACCGCGCCTTCGTGACAACCCAGATAGAAGTCGGAGTGGCGGGAAGGGGGCGGGTTGGTTTTAAAAAAGCCAAAGTGATCTTTCATTCGATTGTTTTAGCGTCAGTCAATTCGTAGGCCACTTCTTCAATTCCGGGAATAAGCGGTTTTGATTTTCGTTTTTTGAGTGTTCCACGTTCTTCCAGTTGCCCCAAAAGCTGCGCTATTTTGTCGATCCGCGAGGCCTGCGT
>CALCCH010000745.1 GCA_937899855.1 uncultured Saprospirales bacterium
GCGTGGTGAACGGTCACGCCTTGAGGGTGGGTCCCACCCCCGGCCCGAAATCTATCGCCTCCTCAAATTCTGCTCTTTTGACGTTCCTCGGTTTCTACGCTCTCCTTTACCCATAACAGTTTACACGCTGCCACATTGGCCACTCCCCGCCAGGGAAGTTTGGAATGATTTACCGCTTAATCCCCTCCAATTTCACTCCTTTAAACCCCATCAACACCTTGAACCTTCCTTCTCCATCATCGACGAATTCAAAGGATTCGGGTGCTTTGGGATCCTCGAAAAAGACGTTCTCCGTTTCCGCTTTTAAGCTGGCAATGCGTTCCCCCTCCTGAAAGACGACCAAATGCTCCTCCTCCATCTCAATCGTCAATTCCAAATTTCCCAAATCGGCAAAGGTGTAGTTACCCACGTATTGCGCCAGGATAGCTCCGGGTACTTGGATGGCTTTTCGGTTCAATGCCTGGGGGATTGCGTAAGTTTCGTGTTCCATTATTTTGACGAAATCCGCTACGGTTTGTTGGAAGGGCACCGCTTCGTAGTTGGCTAGGAAAATAAAATTATAGCCCCGTTCCAAGTGGGTGTACACCTGCACCCTGATCCCATCGGAACCCCCACTTTTCTCGATGACCTTCGTTTCGTCGCTGAGCAGCGCAGCGTAGGGGGGCTCGTTGAGGTGGTTTAGAAATTTATTGAGGTCGGCCGCCGTCGAGAAAATCCGGGCCGTCTTTAATTCGTCCGGCAGGATGTTATCCACTTGCACGATGGTGCTGTCTTCGCGCTCGTGGTTCTTCGCCAAGCTTTTCAGTTGGTTTTCCCGAGCGTAAAAATGGGCACCCGAATCATTCATACCCAGGGGGTGGAAGACTTCTTCCGCTACATATTGCGCAAAGGGTCGTTCCACAATTTGTTCGATGATGTAGTAAACCAATTCGTAGCCGATATTCGAATATTGGGTAGCGGTACCCGGCTCAAAGCGCAATTCCTGTTTTTTGGCGTAGTCCATGATTTGCTCGGAACTCAAATTGATGGCGGCTTCTTCCAGGCCCTCCAAACGCCTCGGTAGGCCCGAGCGGTGGTGGAGTAACAGGTCGAGCGTTATCTTTTCCCCACCGGGAAAGTCGGCGATGAATTCGCTGACCGTCTGGCTCTTTTTTACCTTACCCGCCAGCTCTAGCTTTTCGATCAGGTAGCGCGCCAGGAGTTTGGACACCGAGTGAATGTCAAACTGGCTTTGGGGGCTCACGTAGGTACTGCTTTGTTCGTCGGGGTTCAGGTTGTAAGCCTTGTGGATAATCACGTCTTCCGCTTTGCTGGCGAAAACCACTCCGTTAAATTTCTCCAATCCACGGAGGGCAGAAAAGTATTCGTCAATCTGACCTGCCAAGACCGCTGTCGATGGTCCCTTGATGGCCTCGGGAGCAGGTTTTTGCTCCTGACAGGAGAGCAGTATGGCGAGGGAGAGTACTAAGTGCAAACCGGAAAGTCTTGTTTGCTGGCGTTTACCAAAAAATGGCAAGAAAGGGCTAAAACCCTGCAAAACTATGTGGTTTGTGCTTAGAAGCCATCTCAAAAATATACTTCGGGCTGCGGCAGGGTCATTTTCGCCCCTACTTCGTTGCCAAAAGCGTCGCGTAGCTACAGCTATGCTCCGTTTTGGCGCCTCGTCGGGACACAAATGACTGCTCCCTCGCCAACAAAAACATTTTGAGATGACTTCTAGGCTTAGTCGGTATTTCATTGGTATACTTTCGGGACTGGGCCGGGGGAAGGACTGGGGAGCCTCATTCCTCAAATTGCAGCGTTAGGTATTTGGTTTCGTGGGGTTTTCCCGGCGCGATGTGAAACTGCGGCTCGTCCGACAGGACGTAAATTACGCTGGCGTAGGTATAAGTATTGCTGACGACATCTGGCCCATCGTGGTCGCGCGAGCGAAGGACGGCCTTGATTTCATCCATCCCAAAGTCCAGGTCCGCTACGTCGAATCGGCTCTCAAAAGAGGGGATCCTTTGGCAAAAGCCCTTGGCGTCGTTCAGGGTAAAACCATTTTCGTTTAGGGCATCTAGGTACCATTTACTGTAATCCTTGTTGTTGAAGGGATGGTTGGTGTGGTAGGTAAAGGAGGCTTCGCGGAAGGGCTTAAACGCCTCAATAGTGGTAGCGGAACATTCGAACGACCCCACCCGCTCCTTTCCTCCGATGAGGTAATTTTGCCCCGAAGCGTGCTCTATTTTTTTCAACCAGCCGATGGCCGCGTCGTAACTGGAATGGGTCAGGACCCCTCGTACGATGGCACTCACGGGCAAGCCCTTGGCTTGAGATTGGAGCTGTAGGAGAATGTTGCAGTTGATGGAAACGGCGGAGCGGTTCATGCCGGTAATCCCGATGTGTCCAGGAATGGTAAGCACCAGGGCGGCCACACCGTTTTCGTCCGTCAGGTGCATGACGGTTTGGTGGCCGTGGAAATAGGTGGGAATATCCATGTTCTGAGCCGTGAGGGTGGGATGCGCGGGGGTTCGGTTGATGCCTACCGAGCTACATTTGTGTGCAAAAAGGTATTTGGTGCTGAAGAAAAATTCGTCACCGAGTTGGTGCATCAACACGACATCGTAGGGGATTTCCGAACCGTCAGCAATGCCCTTGATTTCTTCCAAAAGATCGGGGGTCCAGCGCTCCATCGACGAAACAAAGTCCGTTTCCGCAAAAAAATCAGCCATAAAGGCCGAGGACGTTTTCCCCGAGGTTTTTTCAATATCCGCCAAAAGAGAATCCGTCACCACTTTGATTTCTTTTTTCAGCAGTTTGCCGTGTTGCAAGCCCCTTTCGTAGGGGGAACCCGCCAAGCGGATGACCCTCAATTTTCCATCGGCCAGCAGTTCAAGCGAAGGTTCTGGACCGGAATTGGTGAGGGCCGTATCGGTAGCCACCTTATTTTCCCCCGCTTGACAGGACAGTAAAACCATCAGGAAAAATACCCATATCTTATCCATTTGACTCCCTTTTTACAACACCTTCCGTCGGAGCTAAAGGCTCCGGCGCGACTTACTCCTTCGCCCTGCGATTGCTGATCCAATCGTCCAGGTGGGCTTCGAACGCCACGAACATGGTGGCAAAGTTTTTGGCGCAAAATGCGGGCCGCGCAAAGCCATCTTCCTGATCAAAACCGACGATTTCATAAGCTTGATTGGCTCCCCCAGTATTGGCATCAAAGCACAATACCCCTACATCACTGATCCGGGCGAAAGGTAGGTAATTTCTTTCGATCAAGCCCTCATAAAATTCTTCAATCTCCTCTTCGGTATCTTCGATGAGGGTGCGGGGCAGGTTTTTAAAAAAGGCAATGGATTGTTGGCCCAATTCGAGGGCAATGAAATGACGACACCGTAGGAAATAATGGTACGACTGTGGCAGTCGGTGTCCGTAGTAATCTTCCAAAGCACGGATCTCGACCTTGGTCACGGTACTCTTGATGGCCCGCCAAAACCGGATGCCGGCGTAGGGCGGCTCCTTTTCCACATCGATCAGCTCCTCGGGAATCAGTTCCTCGATAAAACTGTTTCCCCCAATTTCATCCATGAACCCAAAGTACTTATCGAGTACCCGTCTGATGGTTTCCTCCGACATTGATTGCTCCGTTTTTAAGATTCAATCCAAGCCCCTAAACACCAGCCCCTTTCTCGACCCAAACGGTAAACGTAGCCGAGAAAAGAACCAGCGGGGCGGATGGGCCGCTAGTGCCCCCCCTCCGTCTTCAACAAGTCCGGGAATTTGGCCTTGAAGCGATTCAAACGCGGAATGGAGACCCCGCGGACGTAGCGGTTGTCCGGGTTGCGGCGCTCGTAATCCTGGTGATAATCCTCGGCGGGATAGAAGATGTCGAAGGGAACCACCTCCGTCACGATCGGCGAGGAGTAGGCTTGGCTATCGGTCAGCTCCTTGAGGTAGGCCTCGGCGATCTGACGCTCGGAGTCGTTCTGGTAAAACAGTGCCGAGCGGTACTGCGGGCCCCGGTCGGGCCCCTGCCGGTTGAGGGTCGTGGGATCGTGCGAACCAAAAAAGACCTTGACCAAGGTTTCGTAAGAGACCACTTGAGGGTCGTAATAGACCTCCACCGCCTCCGCGTGCTTCAACTGCCCACTGCTCACCGCTTGGTAAGTCGGGTTCTTGGTGGTTCCGCCCGAATAACCGGAAACCGCTTCTGATACGCCTTCTACCGATTCGAAGATGGCCTCTACGCACCAAAAACAACCACTCGCAAAATAGGCCTTGGAGAGGCTCTGCAATTCTTCCGTCGTAGGCTTGGCCGCGGCGGCGACGGCCTCGGCATTGGGATTACTGTTGGCCGTCGAACAAGCCAGAAAGATGCCGGCACCGATCAGGAGCGCCATTATTTGAAAAACCTTCATTATTATTGATAGTTTTGATGATGTCAATTTCCGTTCATAGTGCAAACTTAAGCGCCCCCCCGGAGCATTTCTGCCACGAGCCGGACAATTATCGCCCTCGAATCCGTCGCCACAGGGCCCCAAAGGGCAACTCTTCCTCCCCCTCAAATCCCCGTTTTTGCGTCGCTCGCAATGTCCCATTTTCATCGATCAACTCAAAGCGGAACACAAAATCACCATCCCGAGTCGGATCATCGCCAATCGACCCAAACCGCAAATCATTGAGCAACAGGGTACCCAAGGTATCCTTACTCACCGTATAGTAGCCATCCGAAAACCACCGTAGGATCTCGGTGGTCCTTTGCCCCTCGTAAGGCGCCAGCCACTCGTGGTGCTTGGGTAGGGTGCTGAGGGATTTGAAATAGGGTTTTTGATCGTACAGGGAATAAGTCCCCAGGTAGAAATGATTGGCATCCTCCGCCACGCAATTCCAGAGGATGTTGTTAAAAATCGTGGGGCTGGTGATGTAGCGTTCGTAGCGGATGTCCCGTTCCACCAGCGTCTCCTCAAAGACTTGATTGACCTGGGTTTTGTGGTAAAAGGTAAACAATAGGTACGCACTACTCAACCCGATCCCCGCCCAGTTGAACCAGCGCCGTTGCGGTCGGTGGCGCAGGTAGTACGCCGCGAGGAGCAGGCAAAGCATATAGGGAACCGTGTAGATCGGATCGGCCACCGAAATGATGTTGAAGGCAACGCGGTAATCGGAAAAGGGTTGGAACAGTTGGGTGCCGTAAGCCGTGCAAGAGTCGAGTAGGGGGTGGGTAACGATGGTCCAAAAGAAAAGGTGTACCCAATCTCAATATCTCGTCGCCCCCACATCGGGCTCGGCCCGGTAATAATTACGCCACAGCCCCCGCCCGACCAGGATGCCCCCCAGCGCCAGCACCACCAAGGTGGCGGGGCTAAAGGATCCTCCCGCCATCACCGGCAGGAAGGACAAGCCCACCGCCGCCATCCCGTACAAGGCCATCCAAAAGCCCAGCCCCCAGGCCCGGTAAGTCGGCTGGCGATACAGGCCGCTGGCGTAGAGGCGATGGACCAGGGCACCCACCAGAAAGGGAAGCATCCCCGCAAAGGCAAAGGAGTGCATAAAGCCCCGGTGAAAGGCCATGGCCGTCATTTCGTCGGTAAAGAAGTTGGCGGCAACGTCCAGATCGGGGATGGTGCCGCCAACGGCTCCCCAGAGCATGGCTCGATTACCTACTTTCCGCCCCAGGACGGCTTCGCCCACCGCGGCTCCAAGAATGATTTGGGTTAGTGAATCCATTGGGTAGGGAAACAAAAAAAGTGGGGATAGGTTGTGTCACCACTTTACGATTTTCTCTACCCATTCTCCACCGGCACGGCGCAGCTTGAGGTAGTACACCCCAGCGGGCCACTCGGCAGTCACCAGATCCATTTGCTGGGCCCCGGCATCGCGGTCCAGCACGCGTTCCCACAGCAGCTGACCCGCCGCGTGGTAACAAGCCAGGTGGACCGTTTCCCGCTTTTCCTGCTCCCAAGCAATCGTACCGCCCTCCCGCACCGGGTTGGGTTGGAAGCGTAGGCGCGGCGTCTCAAGGCCCAGGGCCACCTCCCGAACGGGCGAATAGGCCACCTCCCCACTCCGATCGACCATTCGCAACCGGTAGTAGTTGGTCCCACCCCGCAGCGCCGCTCGATCCAGATAGTGGTACTGGGTCCCCAGCTGATCCTCCCCCCGACTCGGCAATTGCTCGATGGGGGCAAACAATTGGCCATCCACCGACCGTTCGACCAAGTAGTAATCCAGGGCCGCTTCGCGGGCTACCTCCCAGTCGACTTCAACGTTTTGCTGGACATCCGGCCGCGCGGTAAAGTGAACCAAATCTACGGGTACGGGTACCGCACTTTCGACGTAAACGGCGTAGCTGCGCGCCGGAATTTGAATCCGCAGTTGATTGGCCCCGTTCAAACCGACGGGATTGCCGGTGGTGGCATTGCCCGTTTGTTCTTCAAAGGTCACCCCCGGACCGAGGTTACCCACGATGATCTCGTGGTCCAGTACCAGCGGCTCGCCCGCAAAATTGATCGCCACGAGAACTTCTTTTCCGCCTATCCCACCCGAAATCTGATAGAACAAGGTCGTGTTGTCAAAACCCGAGCTGTAGGTCGCGGAGTAGGGGGTGCCGAACCGGCTGAGGTAGTCGACGCTATTGGCTCCAAAGATGTACTGCTGGTGAATCATCATCAGTTGATCGATCTGGGGCTTGAGGGTATTGGTCGGGGCGTTGGGGATGCTGACGCCGTAGTAATCGGGGTAGAAAACGGCGGGAAGCCCCACGCGGTTGTTGGTGAGTACGTAGGCGTAGGCCAGCATCGGGTCGTTTTGCACGGGTTCGCCCGGTCCTCGAAAATCGTGGTTGTTGACGAAGGTGACGGTGTTGAAGCCACTGCCCCCAACGCCATCCACGATCCCGGAATTGAAGACCTGACGGGCGTCGTAACCAAAGGCATCACAAGCGCTTTTTAGGGAATTTCGGAGGGCGAAGTCAAATACCCGTACGTCAATATTGCTCAGGGTAGCCCCATCCATATTGGCCTGTACCGAGGCCACCCAGTTTTGGAGGGTCACCGGATTGCCGTCGAAGACCTCACCGACCACCAAGCCCGGATCGATGCTCTGACCGTGGAGGTAATCGAGCAAATCACCGATAAACGCCGGATCAAAATGTTTGTCGGCATCCATTCGAAATCCACTGATATAGACGTCGTCCCAAAGCCACTAGGTCCAGGCATACAGTGCGTCGCGGGTGCTGGTATTGTTTTGATCGTAATCGTAAAAAAACCACAGCCAGTCCCAATCCCCATCCAGTCGGGTGCTGGCGGTATTGGTCGAATTGGGTCGGAAGTTTTCAAAATTCATTCCCCCCTGTCCACTCGGCATTCCCATAAAATCGGTGTAGGTCTCGTAATCCAGTTGGCCCACCACGTCCGCAGCGGCCGTCGCGTTCCAGATACCGTAGACGCGGTGATCGCTGTAATCGCCATTGGGGTTGGTGAGGTAAATGACCAATTCGTCTCCCGCCGCCGCAAAATCGGCGGTGGATAGGGTCAGTTTGAATTCGTCGACCGTACAGCCCAGGGCATCTACATTGGCCGTCACCTGCACCCCCAAGCTGATGTCGTTAAAGGTTTCGCCACAGTCGCCGCCCCCATTGGGTTCGACCTCCATCTGGGACGTCCCCTGGTTGGCCACCAGCGAGGTCTCCATCCGTAGGGTGTAGGCTTTATTGTGAAAGCGACTGCTTTGGCTCTTCGAGCTGATCTTGAAGTAGTAGTCGCCGGCATTGTTGCCACTGCTGCCCCCAAGGGGGAGGACACAGCGGAAGCGGTCGGAGGGAAAGGGGTTCTTGGTGGCGTCGTAGTGAATGGTAATGTAGTCCTTGACCGGTCCGTTGACCTCCGGCGCGCCCCCATCCCGGTGGTTGTACACCACGTCCGCAACGGCCCGCACCCCATTGTTGTCCAGGATCGAAACGAGGGCGTCTACATCTCCGCGGGTGCCAAAGCCCGTCGCTCCCCCGCCGTATTCTCCCAGATCGTACAGATCCTGTGGATCGTAGCCATTGCTACAGGAGCCAAAGCTGGCGCGCGACATCGGTGGCAGCCAGAGGTAGGTAAATCCCGCCTGGCCCAGATCGCTGGCCTGGCCCGCCAGGGTACCGGCCCAGTTGAAGCCATCACAGGTCTTGGGATAGTCCCAGTACCAACCTTGCATCATAAAATCCTGGGCGGAAAGGGAAAGGTGGCTGAGCCATAACATCGCCGCTACCAGGGCGGTGCGGCGGAAGCGGTAAGCTTGGTTTACTTTTTTCATAGGTAGTGGAATTTAGGTCGATAGACGGGCTATCGAGTGAATATGGGAGGGCTCACCTCCGGGTTTTACCGTATAAATCGCTTGCTAACATTAAATTTAGCCAATAATTATTGTATGCCAGACACTATTCCCCACAAAAATTTTATTTTTGAAGACTCCGCCGCCGATGGTGCCCGGAGTAATTCCAAAAAACGAACGATTCCAAAATTTTACGACTAGCTAAACACGAACTATGAAAAAATTACTACTCACTATTTGGTGCTGCCTCCCCCTGCTCGTCTACGGGCAGAACGGGATCATCGGCACCGGTTTTACCAACGGTTTTAACAACCCCAACGACGTCATCGGCTTTTCCGCCAGCGCGGGCAATTCCCGCATCGTCACCCTCAACCCCAACGGCACGGGCAACCAGTTCTTTCGCTTCGTCCGTTTTATGAATTTTGACAATACCGAATTTGGTCCCTTTGGCTGCGTCGACACCGAATGGACCGGCAACGAGGGCGTTACCTATTTCAACATGCCCAACTGTGGCAGCGGGGCCTTTTTCATCAACTGTCCCAATACCACCGACAACTACGTCTTCAAAACCACGGGCTCGCTGGAAAATGACTTTGTGTACTTCCGGGTCCAGGGAGACCTTCGCAATGTGACGGCCGTTACGGCACCGCTGGCCGATATCGGGGCCGGTTCGGATTACGAGGTCACCGCCACCACCGACGATCCCCTCAACGCCGGTCAGGGCATCTTCCTCCGCTATTCTACCGACAACTTCGCGAGCTCCACCGTCCTGGCCATGACCGAGGTCAGCAGCTTAGTGGCAACCGACTACGTCGCCACCATTCCCGGCCAGCTGGCGGGAACCAACGTCAGCTACTACGTCTTCACCTCGGGCGATCTCGGGGGAGTCGACCCCGCTAATGCCGATTGGTATACCATCAACCTCAACAACAACGGCGGCAGCAATTATACTTACTCGGTGACGGCCCCCCTACCGGTCCAGCTGACGACATTCGAGGCGAGCCGCCAACGAGGAGGTGTATTGTTGGAATGGACCACCGCGAGTGAGCAGGATAACGACTACTTTGCGATTGAGCGCAGTGCGGATGCCCAAAATTGGTTGACTATCGGAGGGGTATCGGGTTGGGGAAATACTTCGGTGGCGCAATCCTATCAGTTTGTGGACCGCGGGGCGCTTTCGGGCAACAACTATTACCGCCTGCGTCAGGTAGACTTTTCCGGGGCCACGGAATGGAGTCCCGTCCGGCTGGTAGAATGGCGGGCGGCCGAGCTGCTTCGGTATTCCCCCAATCCGGTGAGCGATTGGCTAAGCGTCCGGATCGACGGGGTGGAGGTCGGCTGGCGCCTGGCGCTGTACAACACCCAGGGCCAGGTGGTCCAGAACCACCGTGGAGATGCCCAGCAAGATTTGGACTTGGGGGCTTTACCCAGTGGCCTGTACTGGCTACAACTGCGCGATGCTCAGGGGCAGCTGCTCCAGCAGGAGCGACTGGTCAAGCAATAAAATAAATCGGGAAAGTCCGCATTCCGATCGGATGGGCCCGTGGTGGTGGGGTAGGCATAGTAAAAAAACCGGAAGTAACGTAAACGATCAGCAAAACGAAAAACCAAAAAAGGTCCCCCGGATTTTCCGGGTGGACCTTTCGTACTATTTTATGAACACGTTAATTGTTTACAAGCAGTAGCGGTTGGCCTCGATCAGGGTATCCGCGATCCGGCGCCGGGCATTTTTGGTATTGATTGGGGGGTACTTCGTAAAGCGCTTGAGCCCCAGCAGCAGCGTCTTGAGCAAATCGCCTTCGGCAAAGCTGGTGAGGGCGTCGGTGGCGTTCTTTTGGAAGCGCGCATTGGCATCGTGGATAAATACGCGAAGGATGGCGTCGTAGACCTCCTGGTCGATCTTGGTCTCGCGTTGGGACAGGCGCTGGGCCCGGAGCAGCAGCGACTCGGCCTGGTAGGCATCCACCATCATGTCGGCGACGTTCATCAGGATTTCCTGCTCTTCTTTTAGGTTGAGTTGACCATCCATCTGGAGCTTGGCCGCGGCACCGGCTACCATCAAAATGATTTTCTTGAAGTTCTTGACGGCCGTTTCTTCGGCGCTGTACCCTCCCTGGGGCTGACCAAAGCCGGGCATGGAGGCCAGTTCTTTTTGTACCGCCCAGGCGGGTCCGACGATATCGAGCTTTCCTTTCATGGCGCGCTTGAGCAGCATATCCACCATCAGGAGTCGATTGATTTCGTTGGTGCCTTCGTAAATCCGGGCGATCCGGGAATCGCGGTAGGCGCGGGCGGCGGTACCTTCTTCCGAAAAGCCCATTCCACCGTGGATCTGTAGGGTCTCGTCCACCACAAAGTCGAGGGCTTCGGAGCCCGCCACCTTGAGGATGGCACATTCGATGGCGTATTCTTCGGCGGCCCGAAGCTTGGCATTGGCAAAATCAACGCCTTCCGCCATCAATTCCGACTTCTTTTCCTCCATCAAATCCGAAACGCGGTATTGCGCACTTTCTGCCGCAAAGGTACGGATGACCTGCTCGGCAATCTTGTGCTTGATCGCTCCGAAGCGGGAGATGGGCTGCTTGAACTGGATGCGTTCGTTGGCGTACTGTACGCCGCTCCGGATGCTATTCTTAGAACCTCCCACGCAGAGCACGCACAACTTGAAGCGTCCTACGTTGAGGGCGTTGAAAGCGATTAAATGTCCTTTGCCAATTTCTCCCAGCACGTTAGCAGCGGGAATCTTTGCGTTTTCAAAGAAAACTTGTCGGGTGGAAGAACCCTTGATCCCCAATTTCTTTTCCTCCGCTCCCAGGGTCATGCCTTCCGTGTCGCGCTCGACGATAAAACCCGTAAATTTATCTCCACCTTCCTGGGCAAAGACGATAAAAACATCGGCGAAGCCCGCGTTGGTGATCCACATCTTCTGGCCATTCAGCACGTAATGCTGGCCATCCTCGCTGAGCATGGCCGTCGTCTTGGCCGCCAGCGCATCCGATCCTGAACCCGGCTCCGTCAGGCAGTAGGCCGCGGCCAGTTCACCAGTGATCAGACCGGGGAGGTATTTCTGCTTCTGCTCCTCATTGCCGAAATAGAGAATGGGTAGCATGCCGATTCCCGTATGCGCCGCAAAGGTCGTGCTAAAGGCCCCGGAAGGTCCAAAAGCATCGCAGATCAGCGTATTGGTATTGGTATCCAGTTCCATCCCGCCGTAGGTCTGGGGCATGTGCGAACCGAGCAGTCCCAGTTCCCCCATTTTGGCCAGTAAGCGCTCTGCCAATCCGGCTTCCTGTGCCTCCACTCGGTCCATCACGGGTAGCAGATCGTTGTTCAGAAAGTCGATTACCATATCGCGGACCATCAACTGCTCCTCGTCGAAATCTTCGGGAATAAAAACATTATCGGGGTGCGTATCTTTGATGAGGAATTCACCACCCCGGAGGATGCCCTGCTCCCTACTGATAACTGATTCTGGATTCTTTGTCATGTGTAACTATGGTTTTGCAAACGAATTAGCGAATTTTCGCTCAATATACAGGATTTGTCGAAGAAAAACAGCGAATTTTCGCTCAAAACCAATTTTTTATCTGACTTAGCCGACAAAAAGCGGATTTTTAAGGCATCGGAGGGCTGGTGAATGCCCATTTGTTTGGTTTTGGCGGGGCGGTTCCAAAGCTGCTTTGGTAAATGAAAAGGCAAATACTTTGCCGCATTGTTCACTATTGTGTATACTTAGCCATGAATCCGTCCTTCTTGTTTTTGCCCGATATCAGTGGCTTTACCCACTTCGTCAACCAGACGGAGGTGGAGCACAGCAGCCACATTATCCGGGAATTACTTGAATTGCTGATCGACAATCAAACCCTGGGGCTCGAACTGGCCGAGATCGAAGGGGATGCCCTATTTTACTACGCACACGAACGCCTCCCCTCTCCCAGCGAGCTATTCGCCCAGGTGGAGCACATGTTTGCCGCCTTTCACCGCCACCTGATCAAATACGACTTACAACGAATCTGCAATTGTGGGGCCTGTAGCACCGCCGTAGACCTAAGCCTGAAGTTTATTGCCCACGCTGGTCCGCTCGAATTCATTCAAATCAAAAACCAACGCAAGCCCTTTGGAAAAACCGTCATCAGTGCCCACCGACTGATGAAAAACGAAGTGCCCTCCGACGAATACCTGCTCCTCTCCGAAGACCTGCTCCGGTACTGGGCCGAAGGCACCATCGATCCCCCCGGAGCCTGGGAACTCGCCCGGGGAGCCTCCACCTACGACCTTGGGAAAATTAGCTACGATTACTACCACCTGCACAGCATCAAAGACGGGATCAAACCCGACCTCATTCACGCGGATTACTACCGCGACCCCCAACCCTTCCGCAGCCAGGTCCTGGTCGAGACGACTACCCGGGAGCTGTTCGAATTGGTCAGTAACCTAAAATATCGGACGCAATGGCAAACCGATATCAGCCGGGTGGAGTACGAACGGAAGCGCGTCAACCGATCGGGAGAGGAGCACCTTTGCGTCATCCAAGGCTACGACCTCATTTTGGAAACCATGGCTACCAACAACCGCGAAGAGCCCTTTGAGTACGTCGAAAAACTCAAGACCTTTCCCCTACCCATCATCCAAGAGATGACCAATTACTTCTGCATCGAGCCCCAAGCAACGAAGCACAGCCTGGTGACTTTGGAAATTCACGTGAAAGTACCGCGCTGGCTACGCTGGTTGGTGTGGCCCACCATGAGAAAGGCGGCCGAACGGAAAATGCACACCACCCTACTCCAGCTCAAAGCACTGGCGGAGGAGAAGACCCGCTAAAGACGATTATTTTTCTTGCAAGGGAATCAGACGACCGGCGACGGCCAGCGAAAGGGGTACCAGGCGGCGCCCCGTCCATTCTCCAAAAATGGTGAGGGGATGCCCACCGCTGGTGGCTAAGATTTTCCAACGATCCCGATCGCTAGCCACCAGTGGAAGGGCCTTGCGTCGGGTGTCGACAACGTACAACTGCCCTCCCTCGTATACCGGAATAACCTGGGCCAGCTGGGCCGGGTAATCCAACAGCCAGGGATTGGCAGCCACGGCAGCGGCGTAGTCGGTCAAAAAGGCGTCGATCTGGGGGGCTCCCGGAGCCAGGGCCACCCGGTCGGTGGTACGCTCAAACTGTTTGATGACCACCCGCAGGGGATGGGTCCCCGGAAAGTAGACTACCTCGGCGGCAAAGCTTTGTCCTACCGGCCACTGCTGGGCAAAACCCTGATCGCGGTAATCGTATTCGAGCAACAGCGCCCAACGCTGCGTTTTGACGCCCCACAACCAGGTCCGCCGAAACGTCCCGTTGTCAATGTTGTGCCCCGTCAATTGGCCCATTACGATCCACTGGTCGCTCCGCCCCACTTGTTGGAGCAGGTCCTTTTGCTGGACATTGCGGCCCGCCACTCGCAGCACTTGTTCGCTCAGGGCCTCGGGCAGTTGGTCCAACTGCTGCATGCCGCGGGTGAGGAGGTAAAGCTCGGCCAGTTCGCTGAGCATCTGCTCGGGCCAGTCCGTCTTTCCCCCTTGCAGTAAGGCCAGCGAGCGAATCTTTAGTCCTACCCCTCCCATTTTCCGATCCACCATCCGCGACGCAATTTCCTGCCAATAGGTGTATTCCAACTGCTCGGTCGAAGCCAAGCCCTGGCGGATCAAATCGAACAGCCAGGTCTCCAAGTCCTTGACCCCTTGCGCCATCTGGACCAGGCGTTTGTCGCGATTTTTTTGGCGTTGCTCCGCATTTTTTTGTTCCCGCTCCGCATCGTTGGGCGCCGGGGCCGGGGCCTTGGCTTGGTAGCTGCGGCTGGCAATCCACTCGCTTACCCAGGGGGGCATTTCCTCCTGGATGCTGAAGGCATCCGAACGGGTGACGAAGATGAGGAGCAGGGCTATGGCGTGCTTGCAGGGAAATTTGCGACTGGGACAGCTGCATTTGAAGGCCGGCCCGATCAGATCTACCTGGGTTTGGTAGGGACGGCTGCCGCTACCCCGACAATCGCCCCAGATGACGCGGGCATTGCCAAACAGGCTGTACCAATTGCGCTCGGAGGCCAGGCCCTGACCGCGTTTGGCGGTGCCGGCGTCGGGGGCAAAAGAACGCACTTGATCGGGAGTCCAGCTCACGGGGCGGGGTA
>CALCCH010000746.1 GCA_937899855.1 uncultured Saprospirales bacterium
GCCTTTAAAATACTGGATTTTTATTAGCGAAAATGGTCATTTTTAAATACATTTGAATTCGATTTGTCAATCTTTGGCCATGGTGGTATACTCTGGGGCAGCCAAAATGAGTCGGTAAATCAAAAATTTAGCAAATGACCATTCCAGCAATTGAAGCACACCTTCGGCGTTACCGAGAGGCGGGAAAAAGGCCGTTCGTGACCTCCTCTTTCCAGACCCGCAGCATCCCGCTTCTCCACGTGCTCAGTCGGATCGACCCGAGTATTCCCATCCTGTTTATCAATACGGGTTTTCTTTTCCCCGCTACGGTGGAATACAAGGACCACATCGCCCAGTTGTTGGGGATGCGGGTCGTCAACGTCAGCTCGCTGGTACCCAAGAGCCAGCAAAAGAACCAGCAGGGAAATTTTTACTACACCTCGGATACCGATCGCTGCTGCTATTACAATAAGGTACAGCCCCTGGAGCCCTACCTCCAGACCCACGACGTTGGGATCAACGGCATCTGCGCCGATCAATTCGCGAATCGCCAGCGCATGCAAATCGAGCAGGAAGCCCCCCACGGCTGTCTGCGTTTTCACCCCATTTTGGATTGGACCTCCAAGATGATCCACGAATACGCGGTAGCGCACCAGCTCCCCGCCCACCCGATGGATGCCCTGGGCTACGTCAGCATTGGTTGCGAGCCCTGTACGCGCAAGTTTGATGCGGGGGATGAGCGCAGTGCGCGCTGGTTTGGATCGAATAAAACCGAGTGCGGCTTACATACGGATTTGGCAAAAAAATAGGCGCATGAACGTATTGATTACTGGAGGGGCGGGCTACATCGGCACCGAGCTGGCCTACGCCTTGGCCGAGCGCCCGGAAGTGGATCGGGTCGTCATTTACGACAACCTGAGTCGAGGCAATTACAACCTCCTGATCGGGCAAAACAAGTTGAACGCCAAGTTTCGCTTCGTCCGAGCCGACCTGCTCGACACCATCACCCTCAAAAAACACCTCAGCGAGATCGACGCCGTCTACCACCTGGCAGCCAAAGTGACCACCCCCTTCGCCGATCATTCGGCCCACCAATTTGACCAGATCAACAACTGGGGCACCGCGGAGTTGGTGTACGCCATCGAGGAAAATCCCCGGATCAAACGGGTCGTCTACACCAGTAGTGCCTCCGTGTACGGCTCTTCCCGGGACTTGGTGAGTGTGGAATCACCGCTAAACCCGCGTTCCTTTTACGGCATTTCGAAAATGCGGGGCGAAGAACACGTCCGTCGCTTACTTGCCAAGGACATTCAAACCTACATCATCCGCCTGGGCAACGTCTACGGCTACAACAAGAGCATGCGTTTTGACTCGGTGATCAACAAGTTTATGTTTGCCGCCAATTACGAACGCTTGATCACCATCAATGGCAATGGCCAGCAACAGCGTTCTTTTATCCACATCGACAAGACCGCCAATATCCTCGCCCAATTGATCAGTAACCGGCTGGCGCCGGGCTTGTACGACCTGGCCGAAGATGCCCTTTCGATCAACCACATTGCCGATACCATTCAGTCGATTTACCCCGGTTTGGAGATGATTTACATCAACCAGAACCTCAAAATGCGCCAACTCCGCGTGGCGGTAGACCCCCGAATCAATGGCCTCACCAGCATTACGCACCGCAATTTACGGGAGGTGTTGGAAGCGTTCCGGGGGAAGTTTAGCTTCTAGCCCAGCGGCCAAACACTTATTTTTCTCTCCCCAAGCTTGGCATTTGTCGTACAATTGAAATAAATTTGCCAATCATTTGATCATTCTTAGATTTATCTCATGGGTAGAGCATTTGAATACCGTCGTGCCGCGAAAGAAAAGCGTTGGGGACACATGTCGCGGATTTTCCCCAAATTGTCCAAGGCCATCACCGTTGCCGCCAAAGAAGGGGGCCCCGACCCCGATATGAATTCCAAGCTGCGGGCGGCCATCCAAAACGCCAAGGCCCAGAACATGCCTAAGGACAACATCGACCGGGCCATCAAGCGTTCGCAGGGTAAGGATGCGGCGGATTATACCGAGGTCAACTACGAAGGCAAGGGTCCTTTTGGCGTCCTGGTATTTGTGGAATGCGCCACGGACAATACCACCCGGACGGTCGCCAACGTCAAGTCCTACTTCAACAAAGCGGGCGGGGGGCTGGTGCCGACCGGCTCCTTGGAGTTCATGTTCGGGCGCAAGGCCGTATTCGAGTTTGCCAAGCCCGAGGAATTGGATTTGGAAGAATTGGAATTGGAGATGATCGACGAGGGCTTGGAAGAGATCGAACAACACGAGGATACGGTATACGTCTACGGCGATTATACCAACTTTGGCAGTCTGAGCGCCGGTTTTGAAAACCGCAGCATCGCCATCACCAAGGCCAACCTCCAACGCATTCCCACCTCCCCGGTGGAGTTTAGCGAGGAGCAGCTGGTGGAGATCGAAAAAATGTTGGACAAGTTGGAGGAAGACGAGGACGTCCAGCAGGTGTTTACCAATATTGCTTAGGCGGCGGGGGATGATTTGGGCCTTGACGGCCAAACATCTGAAAACATCACATTTGATAAATGTAAAAAAATGGGGACTTCAAACCCCTGTTTTTCAGTGACTTACCCGTCAAATACATATTACTTTTCCTAAATCTTATGGAATTTTGCCTTCAAAAGCGTCTATGTAGTATCTTTTCCTGATTCTAGAGGGTGGAAAGGATGGTCGTTTTTCTCCACGACTGGGATCAGGACCCAGGTCTGGGTGATAAAGCTATGCCGGTGGTGTAGTTTTATCTAGGGGTACGGTGAATGGTCGTACCTTGAGGGCGGGTCCCACCCAAGCCCCGATCTGTATCCAGCCCTCAAATAACCCATCACCACTCTGCTTTCCCCCACAAGATTCAAACCCCTCGCCCAACAATTTAGCACTCTGCCACCTATCCAACCACTACCTCCATTCTGACCATCCCTCAGCACCTGATACCTCTTCGTAGTTCTCTGCAC
>CALCCH010000747.1 GCA_937899855.1 uncultured Saprospirales bacterium
CCTTCCCCTCCGCAAGAAATTTAGGATTGGATAAGGCGGCAAATCAGTAGTAATTCGTCCAAAAATTGAGGGGATCAAGAGAGATAAATCAATAATGGTGCTAAACTCAACCAGTTACTGTTAAAGAAGGTTAAATAACGACAATCAACCGCAATTGGCGGATCAAAATCGGATTTCTGCTTCTCGAAACCATCTGTGCAGACCTTGGCAAAATGGAAGTTGACCTCATCTTCTACACCGCCTATTCCGCCCTCTTGGGTGGCGGGGGGGGGATTAGTATGGGTATCTACGGCTACCCCAAGGAAGCGGCTACCCGAGTGGCCATTGGGGCCGTCCGAGCCTTTACCGCCCAGCATTGGGAACGGGTTGTTTTTGTCTGTTTCGACCGAGTAAACTACGAGTGGTACCGCAAACTCCTGTAAAATCAAGAGAAGTTGGGGGGCAGCTACAACAATGGTGTGACGCTCGGGATTAAAGTGTGTTATAATTTCTTTTTATCGGTTTAATTGCCGATATTGGGTGTAACTCTACTTCAACAAACTTTACACATCAACGTTATTGTCCAAACAGGTAAATGGTGCAGATAGTCTCCACTGTCTCCCGCTAAATTCCTATTACATTTAACGACCCCCAAAGCATTGTGGGTAAAACCAAGGAGGGTGTAAACCATGAAGAACAAGATCAAAACTCATTGGAATGAGCAATGGGTAGTGGTGCCGTCGGAGTACGAGACCAAAACCTGCGATTATTACTTTTCCAACTACGGCCGACTCAAGAGTGTAGACAAAGTAACGGGCGGCGAACGCCTGCTCCAGGGCAGCAAGTCCAAGTACGGATTCCTACAGCTCAACCTGCGCTTCAAGGGCAACAAGCGGCAGGGCTTTTACGTCCACCGGCTGATCGCCTCGGAATTTGTGCCCAATGTGGATCCGGAGAACAAGAAGTTTCTCATCCACATTGATTGCAACAAGCGCAACAATTTTTACAAAAACCTGCGTTGGGTCAATCAGGAAGAGCTCACCGAACATCAAAAGGCTCAGGGACGCTTTGATCCCCGCTACAAAAACGGCCAGCTCAAATACAAGATGACCGAAACGCGAGTGGCCTTGTTAAAAAAGCGCTTGCTGGAGAAAAAGACCAAACGCAAGATTTTGGCCCGCAACTTTGGCATCTCCGAGATGCAGGTCAAACGCATCGAGCGCGGGGAGAATTGGGGCTACGTCAAACCCGCCGAGTAGCCACTCCCCCACCGCCAGACTGCAAGTATCCGCAATCTGCACGCACTTATTAGAAATTCCTCCACGATGGTTGAAATTTGGTTAACTTTCCCGCGTTAGCCGTATCACTCACCATCTGTGAATTACCATGCAGGCCAAATTTTGGATGCTGTTGCTCGCTGCCCTGATTGGCACCTCGGTGCTTACTGCCCAATATCCCCAGTTGCGGCACTTTACCCGCGAGGACGGCCTGCCCAGCAATAATGTGTACTCGATTATTCAGGACGACCGCGGCTACATCTGGGTGTGTACCGATCAGGGGATTGCCTGCTTCAACGGGCAGTCTTTCGAGGCATTTACCATCCACGATGGCTTGACCGATAATGATGTATGGGCCCTCCGCAAGGACCAACGGGGCCGCATTTGGATGGATTCCTTTCGGGGGGTCTGCTACCTGGAGGAGGGGAAAATTCACCAGTTTGAACTCCCCGAACACCTCCAAAAAGTTGGGATCGTAAGTCACCAGATAACGGCCCTGGGGCACCACATCAAGATCAGCACCGACCGCAAACCTTACCTTTTCCGCGTCGGTACGGAACTGGAGAGCTTGCGTTACGCCAGGGGCTACGCCTTTGCCGATCACAATGGATACGTCGTTTCCCTCAACGAGCGCTACAACGACAGGCCCGGTTTCAAAGACCACCAAAAACAAAACTTTTTCCCGGGCAGCAACCCCACCATCATCTTTGAAAATGCCGTTGTCGAGCGCAATACCAGCTGGCTCCTCCGTCTCGAAAACCGCAAGATAGCGCGGGGTACCAGCAAATTCGAATTTACCGGTACCCTCAACGATTCTACCATCCTGGTGGTACGGGATGGCCAAGTCTGGCAAGCCGACAATGCGGGCCTCCACCCCATTGACCTGACCTACCTGTGGCCCGATCAACCCGAAGTGGAGGTCAAGGAGGTTCACGCCCTCAACGAGCAAAACATCGTAATCCGTACCGATCGCTTTGGGATGCTCGTGGACCGCCAGTGGCAGCCGATCCCCGAATTTGAGTTCCTCCGCACCCTCGATTTCAACCGCATTTACCTCGATCAAGAGCAAAACCTGTGGATCGGTCCCCGCTACGGCCTATTTATTGTCAGCAAACCAGCCCGACAAAGCACGTCCTTTTCCCTCACCGCCCCCTGGGACGCGGAGCGCATCGATCGGCTGGCCCTCAATAGCCGGGGGAGGCTGTGGGGCCTGAGCTCCCGGGGCAACCTCTACCGCCTGGAAGACAATCGGGGTTGGGAACGCCTCAGCCCCGCTCCCCTGCTCAGTGCCCCTACGGATCTTACGTTTGACCCCCAGGATAACCTCTACGTCTGTGGTCGGCGCAGCTATTTTTATCCCGCGCGGGAATTGTACGCTACGCCTACCCCCGTGATTCGCAAGCAAGGGGTGGATAGGTTCAAGAGCGCGGTCAAGGGGATCCGGTTCGATCACCAGCAAAATACCTACTTGGTGTCCGGCCAATCTTTTGGCAGCTACGAAGCCGAGCAAGCCGAACCCTACACCATGATTGCCATAGGCCGCTTTTACGACATGGCCCCCCGGGGCGAGGACCAGTTCTGGCTCGGCGGTACGGAGGGCTTGCGACTGGTTTCCCACTCCCGCCAATACCTGCCGATCCATACAGCCGCTCCCCTGGATGACCGCATCAAACAACCCATCAATAACGTGGAGACGGACCTTTCGGGCGCCCTTTGGTGGTCGACGACCTCCCGGGGCGTTTTTCGGATGGACGAACGGGGCATCCACGAAATTGAGGAACTCCAACGACAAATCATCTACCGGCTCTACCTCGATACGGACCAACGCCTGTGGGTAGGTACCGACCAGGGATTGGCGCGGGTGACGGTGCTCCAAAACGATC
>CALCCH010000748.1 GCA_937899855.1 uncultured Saprospirales bacterium
TGTAATTGTTGATGGCCTCGACCCGATCGATAAAGCGTCCGCGATCGCGGGCGAGGTGCACGAGGAGTTCGGCGATTAAGATGGTGATATTGGCTCCTTGTTTATCGCTCTGCGCCTTAAAGGTTTCGTTGAGGTATTTGCCGAGTCGAAACTTGCCGTCCAGTCGCAGGTGGCCCAGGTGGGCGAGGAAGCAAAAGTAGGCCTGGATGATGGCAAACTGCTGGCGGATGGGTTCGAAACGCGACTTGCGGTGCTGGCGGTACAGGTCGTAGGCCCGCTCGTAGTGACCGGCGTGGAGGGCATTGATGGTTTGGTAGAGGGCGACGATGGGTTTGTTGATGGACTTGGTAGGAGCAAAGTCCTGGGCCCGGAGCAGCGAGGTTTCAGCCCGATCGTACTGTCGGGTGGCGATGTGGGCCATGGCCTGATGGGTAAGAAAAAAGTGGTAATGCGAAGTAAAGACGCCTTTTTTCCCCTCGTAAAATTGCAGGACTTCCCGACAGTGTAGGATGATCCCCCGGTAGTCGCCCGTGTGGAGATCGTGGAGCACTTGAATCATCGTGGCGTAGGTCTTAAAGCGCAAGCTACTTCCGGTGAGTTGTTGGGAGCGTTCGAGGGCGGCGGCGAACAATTGGGGTTGGAGCGACTCTCCGCTGTACTCCATGACCTGGAACAGTTGCTGCTCCACCAATTTCTCCGCCAACAAGTCTTCCAGGTGTTGTTGGGTTTGCTCCGCGTAAAAAGCCGCCTTGGGGGCATTGCGGTGGTAATAGACGTGATCGAAGTGCAGGATACTGGCCATTTCCGCGGCCAGGTGTAGGAAGTGGTAGTCCACGGCGATTTGGTAAGCCTGTCGGATCAGTCGGATGCCCTCCGGTCGGATCCCCTGATTGAGGAATTTTTGGCCGACCGTAAATTTTTTTAGGCAAGAATCATATTTTTTTTTCACTGAACTATTGCCCCCCGAGGCACTCACGATGGCGAAGGCTTGTAGCAATTTGACGGCCCGCGACTTGAGCTCGGAGTAGTCCGCAGCGGTCATTCCGCCCTCGACCAAACGCTGTTGAAAAGCCGCTTCCGAGGCAAATTTGCCCGCTTGATAGGTCCGAATCAGGTGCCCCACTTTGCCCTGAATGTGGTGCAACAACCTGGTGTCGACGATGGAAAGGTATGCTTGGAGCGTATCCATAATTACAATCGATAAATCTTTGATTTTGTGGCTAAAATCTCCGCCTGCTAATATAACAATGCAAATTCAGTTCCTAAAATACGCGGCGCACTTGTAGGCCGAAATGACGGGAGCACGTCTATCTTGTGAACATCGTTAATTCCTTAAATCCACCATTATGCAACTGACAACCATCACCCAGCAAGACCTCGTGGTCCTCTCCACCCAAGCGCAGACGCAGATAAAAGGGGGGCAGTCGGACAATGCCATCATCACGGACATCACGATCATGTAGTTTTTCGATCTGCCATTCCAGGCGCCCCCATCCCCGGAAAGTCGCGTAAGTGAGTTGTGATTTTTCGGGGATTTTTTGTATCTTGTAGGAGTACAAATAAAACATCTTTAAACACTGTCTCTCACTCGGTTTCGAACTTGTTTCGACCCATTCTTTATGTAGACAACTAGATTACTAGCTCAATCTTTGATAAGGATTGAGGAGGCGCTTGTATGCCTTGGAGGTTTTAATTATTTAGTTGGGGTGGGCTCCATCTGCTGGTGCTTGGAGAGGCAGCTTCAGCGTTACCCGTACAGTAACATCAAAAGCAGGTGACCACGGCCCGACCCGCGTACAACCCGTCTTCCTTAATGGGGGAGATGGGTTTTTTTATTGTCTCCGGTTGTTAAGATACGATTTTTTGAGGGGAATGGGGCGGGATTTTTGAATCTACTAGATGCTGGATCAAGATAAGAGGCAAGATTTGTGGTAGGAATAAAAATTATTATTGACCAGTATTTGGATTGCTCGCGCTCCATCACAGCAGCCCAACCAAAGTGATAGATATTAGCTACTTTTACGGTAAATTACGGTCAAGCTAATGAAGGAGTTTAGAAACTATCAGAGTTTGCTGGATAAAGCGATCGAGCAGTTTTGGCTTACCAGACGTAAGCAAATTAACGATCAACGATCGAAAAACACTACCGATCAAGGCAATCGAGGGGCTGTTACTGGTGGAAAACAGCTCGACGGATTCCTAAAGATCATGAAAACAGTAGCCTTGGAATGTCGAATTCCAGAAGGGTATATATTTACAAAGGGAAACCATATTCCTGGATATTTTCGCCCAAGCAAGGACTGGGATTTTTTAATAACTACCCCACAAGGTAAACTGTTGGTCGCCATTGAATTTAAGTCACAAGTAGGTTCGTTTGGAAACAATTTCAACAATAGAGCTGAGGAAGCACTCGGTAGTGCGGTGGACCTTTGGACAGCTTATCGGGAGAATACATATCCAAACCATCAACCACCGTGGAGCGGATATGTAATGGTAGTGGAAAAATCAGAGAAATCAACCAAGCCAGTAAGAGTGAGGTCTCCTCATTTCAAAACACTGGTTGAATTTGAAGGAACCTCCTATCTGGATCGCTACAGCATTTTCTGTAGAAAACTCATGTACGAAAGACACTATTCCGCAACATCATTGATTTGGACGAATAGGGACTTGGATTACG
>CALCCH010000749.1 GCA_937899855.1 uncultured Saprospirales bacterium
ACAAAGTCTGGCCACGGCTGGCTGCGACTTTGCCGGGGCTACGCCGGAGCCCACCCCGACGAGGTACATTTGCCCCCATACGTAAACCAACTGCCCCAGCACCATCCCGATGCCGGCCAGGCCGAAACCGTAATGCCAACCGATGTTTTCCCCCACGTAACCCACAATCAGGGAGGAGAGGAAAGCACCGATGTTGATCCCGATGTAAAAGATGTAAAAACCGCGGTCGCGACGGGCGTCGCCCTGGGGGTAGAGGCCCCCCACCATGGTGGAAATATTGGGTTTCAAACAGCCCACCCCGAGGACGATGAGGCCCAGGCCGCTGTAAAAGGCGGCCAGCCCGTGAATGGCCAGCACCCCGTGCCCCAAACAGAGCAACAGACCGCCCAACATCACCGCTCGCTTCTGCCCCAGCAGCTTATCCGCCAGGATTCCTCCGGGAATCGACATCAGGTAGACCAGCATGGTGTACCAACCGTACAGTTCCAGGGCTTCTCCCCGCGTCCAGCCCAAGCCGCCGTCCTCAATCGAAGAGTAGATGAACAACACCAGGATGGCCCGCATCCCGTAATAGGAGAATCGCTCCCACATTTCCGTAAAAAATAGCACAAATAGGCCGATCGGATGGCCCCATAGTTCCCTCTGGTGCGGAGCAAGTCCTGCGTCACTCATGAATGGTAGGTATTAGGTTTTCGAAAATTGTTCACTAAAATATGGAGTATTTACCAGAAATCACCCATGGGCCCCCTTCTTTATTGCGCCCATTGGCGACGACAGCTTATTCGCTGGCCCTTGGCAAAATGATTTACTTCCTCTAAGGAGAGTATTTTTGGGCAAACAATATTTCTTTTGGCAGACTTTTAGAAAAATTTTAAGAAAATGAAAGATTGTTTCGACGCTTTCCCTCTCTTTTAATGCGTTTATTTAACAAACGTGCCGGTACCACCCCTCGGGCGAAGAAAAATACAGCAGTGGCGTGAACGAACAACAGCAAGGTTTGATTCGGCAGTGGTACGACCAATACTTTCCCTTTCTGTTCCTATTCCTGCAGGCTTACTTCCGAAAGCGCGGGTTTGAGGTAGCGAAAAGCGAAGTGGAGGACCTCGTACAAAATACTTTTCTCGCCCTTTTGGAGCGGAAGAGCGAAACGCCCATTGCCCATCCCCTAGCCTACCTCAAAAAGACCGCCCTCAGCCAGGCTCAGCTGTTTTTGGATCGCAAGCTAAAGCGGGGGACAAGCCTAGCACCGGAAGCGGTACTTTCCCAGCGGGCGGCCCCGCGGGGCCCTTCGGCGTTGGAACGGCGGGAAGCCGAATGGGGCGTCTGGCGCCTGATGAGTGGTGTGCTCAGCCAGTTGGAGCAAACCATCGTCTACAAACGGGTGGTGGAAGGCTATTCCTACCGGGAAATTGCGGCCGAAAAGGACATGCCCCGCGAACAGTACCTGCCCACCCTGTTTCGCCGGGCCAAACACAAGCTGTACCGGTACCTCAAGCAAAACCATTACGATAAACCCCAATCATGAAGCAGTACGATTTGCACCAACTCCAAACCTACCTCCGCCACCGATTGGACGGTGGCGCTCCCGACGAGCAGTACGAAAGCCGGATTGCTAAGGATGACTTTTTACAAACGGTGGCGGGCGAATTGGAAACGCAGCTGCGGGAATCGCCCGGGCTGGACATCGCCCGGGTGCTGGAGAAACGTGCTGGGGCCCGTTGGCCCCAATTGGCCCGGTCGGTGGCGGTTGGTAGGCCCCAAGCCCATCCCGGGTCTTTTCTTCGGTACCCCTGGCGCCGGGCCTGGCGCGAGCTGCAATCCGGGCAGTTTCAGTATTACCTGGCCTTCAACTGCTGCTGCATCCTGGCCATCCTCTGCCTCAGTTGGTGGTTTTACCAGACGGGCGACGGTCCGGGCGAACTGCTGTCGACCCTCGAAGCGGGGTTTAAACCCTAGGCGCTAGGTTTGGTGGGGACGGTGAATCCAGAGGTGGTAGATGCCTTCGCTGAGGTTGTAGAAGTCCTGGGGGCCCAGTTTTTGCTCCAGCCGTTGGATGGCGATTTGGCTGCGGATGCCCCGCTTGCAGTAAAAGACGACGGGGCGGTGCCGGTCGACCTCCTCGATCCGCCGGAGAAGGTGCCCCAGTGGGATCAACGTTCCGCCAATGTTGAACGCCGCGTGTTCTTCGGCCTCCCGAACGTCGATGAGTTGAAAGTCGCGGTCGGCAGTCTGCCAATCTTGTAATTCGTTAAAGTTGATTGCCTTCATCCTCACTGTAACAATCCGGGAGCCTCCTGGTTGGCCCCCCGGGGCACAAACTCCAGGGTCCAGCCCGATCCTTCAACGATAAAACGGATCATTTCGAGCATTTCGTTGCTCTGCTCTTCGGCGGTGATAAACAAGTCGCTGGAGCGGGCCTGCTTTTCGATCAGCTCCTTGGCGGAGGCATTGATCTTATTGTAATCCTGGGGGGTAAAATTGTTGAAGGTCCCCTGGGTGAGGTCGTAGTAATCCAGATCGTGGTCGATGGAAATGATTTCGGGATCGGGTAGGTTGCTGATGAGGATGCGTTTGCGGTCGGCTTGGGCTTCGATTTTCATTTGGTCCAGGTCGTAGCCTACCGATACCCGGGCCTTGACCCGTACGAGGGCCTTTTTACGAAAAGGACTGAAATCGTAGCCCCAGTAGCTTTTGTAGTCGTAGACCTCGGAAAAGTAACCCTCCACCGTCACCAATTTGGCGACGGTCTTGATCCTTTCCAACAGTACGGTGGAGCGCTCCTCCTCGCTTACGGCGTCCCAGGTGTAGTAGTAACGCGTCCCCCAAAAGACGCCAAACAAAAGCGCTAACATCGCAACCAGGAGGAGAATTCTTTTGATCATGCTGGGTTTTGCGTTTTGGTCCGCCGCCCTAGTCCACTTTGGCGGTGAGGTCGTATTTCAGGCCGCGGTATTCCTTGAGCACGGCCTTGACCGAGCCTACCGAAATGGGCGATTCGATCAACAAGGGAATCCGATTTTGATCGTCCGAAACGTAGACATTCATCTGCGTATCCTCGTCAAAAATATCCCCCGCAATCAACTCGGGACTAAATTTGATGGCCTTAAAGCGCCCCTGCCCCTTCACCTTGATCGACTCCTCCTTCCCCTTGTACTTCACCGACAGGGGATACACTTCGCGGTCGAGAAAAATCTGTACGGGGAAGGTTTGCCCCGGTTCGTAATTTTGAAAGTTGATGTTGCGGGCGTAGTAAATGATGGAGAGCATGTCGTGCATACAGCCATCCAGGTCAAAATCGTTCGCCCGCGCCTCGGCTTCCGTCTTACCGCGGAAGCTGGTGAGCTTACGGGCCGATTGGTGGAAAGTCATCTTATCGTACATGCGGTAGCCCCCTTCTTCCACCTGGCGGATCGACATATTGGGCAGCAGGTTATCCTTGTTGACGTAGGCGTCGTGGGAATCGCGAATCCTAAAGGCCCAGTCGTAGGACTTGTAGGTATGGCCCGTGGCGCTGAGGTGGTATTGGTTGTTTTCCCCTTCCTCCACTTTGAAGACCGCTTCGCCGGCCGCGATCCAGACAAAATTCCAGTTGTAAAAGAGTTTGTACACAATTTCTTCCCCGACCTGAAAGGTGTGGTTGTCCATGCTACAGGCTTCATCCTGGGCCGCGTTCGCGGGTGGGGGATCCGCCTTGGGCAGGACAAATCCCGTGAGGAGCAGAAGCGTCAGGATACTTGCGAGGCTGGTTTTAAGCATTCTTTTTTTCATAACCCAATGACTTTAATACATTGATTTTCAACATGAAGGCCGTACCAACTAACGCTGGTAGGATGAGATTTAGTATCCACAATCCGAAGGTGGCAGCTAGGATGGCGATTTCGTTGGCGCTGTACAAGCCCCAGACAAAGAGGGCGACCTTGCCGCGGACCAGCAGGCCCATGAGCGGGGGGAGGGGGATGCTGGTTTGGAATAAAAAGATGGTCGCAATACCGGCCATCCCTTCCAGCGGGGGCACCTCGATACCAAAGAAACGAATAAAGAGGTAGTATTGTAGGGCGTAGGTGGCGTAGCGCAGCCCGGCGAAGCGCAGGGCGCGGACCAACTCCTCGGTCGAGTAGCTTTCGAGCAGGCGAACGTGTTTGAGGAAGCGGCGGAAGCGGTAAAGCAGGGGAATGCGTTTGGCGATGGGTACGATCAGGTCGATGTTGAAAAAGCAAAAGAGCAGCAGCCCGATGAGGCCCAGCCCCAGAAAAAACAGCAGTGGCAAAAACAGGGCCTCCAGCAATTGGTGGGCCTGGGCAAAGTACAGGGTTCCCATCAGCCCCGCCCCCAGCAGGACCAGCAATTGGGCGTTACTGCCCACCAAGGTCGCAATCACTCCCAGCGAGTTGTGCTCGGGCCGCAAGAACAGAATCCGCCCCCCGTCCTCCCCCACTCGATTGGGCGTAAAGAGCGATAGGGTCACCCCCGACAGGACGGCGCGGCAGGCCCGACCAAAGGAGAGCACTTCAAAATTTTGGATCAACACCCGCCACTTTTGGGTCTCAAAGGCCCAGTTGAGTGGCATCAGCAGCAGGGCCAGGGCCAGCCAGGGCCAGCTCGAAGCGGTCGTGCTCTCCCGGAAGGCGGACCAGAGCTGCTCGATGTTTTCACGCGCGATGATCTGCCGATAAATTACCCCGGCCAAGAGCAGGAAAACCACCAACTTGATCGCCGTATTCCAGACGCCTCCCCGGCTGCGGAGCCGGAGTCGGGGGGTACGGATTTTTTTGGCTTTTTCGATCGACAAAATGGCTGGTGTTTGTGTTTAGGACGGTGTCCGAGTGTGAAGGTAAGTTATAAAAGTGTTAGCGAAATCAAAAAACGCAAATCCAACAAATATTTTAAAAAAATTTGTTTCACCGATGCATTTACCCTAACTTGCTCGAAAATGTGGCCAAAAATGAAGGACGACCACCGCTACCGCTTGTTGGGCGTAGATCCTGGAACCAATGTGCTGGGATTTGCCGTGATCGAAATTGCGCGCAAAGACCCCGAATTGGTAGATATGGGGGTGGTCAACATGAGTAAATTGCGGACCCAGCAACTCAAGCTCAAAAAGATTTTTGAACGTCTTCAGGAAATCATTTACCAGTACCAGCCCGACCACATGGCCATCGAAGCCCCCTTTTTTGGTAAAAACGTACAGTCGATGCTCAAGTTGGGCCGTGCCCAGGGCGTAGCCATCGCCGCGGCGATGACCAGCGGCGTCTTGATTACCGAATACTCGCCCAAAAAGATCAAACTTTCCATCACTGGCAACGGGAATGCCTCCAAAGAGCAGGTGGCGGCGATGTTGGAAAACACCTTTAAAGTTTCGCTCCGTGAGCAAAGCCTCGACGCCACCGATGCCCTCGCCACGGCGCTCTGCCACTTCTACCAATCCCGGAGTCTCTTCGCGGGGGGCAAGCGCTACGGGGGCTGGGACAGCTTTATCGCCGACAATCCCAACCGGGTAAAAAAATAAACCCTTTCTAAGCCAAAAGTTTACGAAAAGTGCGTCCGAATGTCACCGGCGATCTTCGCCAACTCCTCCGGAGTGAGCGCTAGCTTGGGCTCGGTAAAATCCATATCGGACATCGTATTGATGGGAATGAGGTGGACGTGAGCGTGAGGGACCTCCAGGCCCACTACCGCCACCCCTACACGCTCGCAGGGGATGCTGGCGCGGATGGCCCGGGCCACGCGTTTGGAAAAGACAAACAGCCCGGCCAGCAGCTCATCTTCCAGGTCGTAGAGGTAGTCGACCTCCCGCTTGGGGATGACGAGGGTATGGCCTTTTTGGAGAGGGGCAATGTCCAAAAAGGCCAGGTAATCCTCGCTTTCCGCGATGCGGTGACTGGGAATTTCTCCGTTTACAATCTTGGTGAATATGCTCGCCATGGTCCTAACGGATTTCGATTTTACGTACTTCAAATTCCATATGGCCCCGGGGCGTTTCGACCGTAGCAATCTCGCCAACCGCCTTACCCAACAAACCCTTACCGATGGGCGAGGTCACGGAAATTTTTTTGACTTTCAAATCGGCTTCGGCCTCGGATACCAACTGATAAGTCATCTCCTTCTTCGCCTTGACGTTAAAAATCGTCACGTGCGACAGCACCACTACCGTCGAGTCATCTAATTCGCTGGCGTCCAGCACCCGCGCGTTGGCCAAGCGCTTCTCCAATTCATTGATCTTCAGTTCCAACATCCCCTGGGCATCCTTCGCCGCGTCGTATTCCGCATTCTCCGACAGGTCCCCCTTTTCCCGGGCCTCCGCAATTGCCGCCGCCGCTTTCTTTCGTCCGTCGCTTTTTAACTCGTCCAGTTCGGCACTCAATTTATCATATCCTTCCTGCGTCAGATAGGTATATCTTGACATAAACAAAAATTTAGTAAATGAACAAATAAGTGGCCAAGCCACCGCTAACTGTACGAAGCCATTCTTACGGGAAAGACGGGTCTCAACGGAAACGGAGTCTCCGTGGGAATCTCAACGTTTGAGGACGGACGGTATCGCTACCATCAGCTCGGTTGGACTCTACGCGGGGCTTGCTCGTAATAAAAGGCGAGAACGTTTCTACCCAGAGGGACAAAAACGTTCTCGCGCCGATTAGAACCATAAAGGTACTAAAAAATCACCAATTTGGGAAGTCTATCGACCAAATTCCCCCCCTTACCGACCTAGAGGCCGGAGGGGTCGAATTGGCGTTGTACCGCAAAGAATTTAAGAACCCGCTCGCCCTTCCCTTCGGCCGCCACGTGGATCAAGTAGGTCCCACTCGCCACACTCAAGCCCTTACTGTTGCGCAAATCCCACTCCAAATCAGGATTGATTTGATTGGTAGCGGCTCCCTGCCGAGGCCCCTCGTTGCGACCGTAATGACGGATAAAACGGCCGTCCAAACCGTAGATGTTGACCTCACAATCGGCCGGTAAGTTGGTGATCTTGACGATATTGGTAAACTGGGTCGACTCGTAAATCGAATAGCCGTAGTAGGGATTGGGTACCACCCGAATCTGGGCCAATTCCTCCGCAAATTCCTCCTCGGTTTGCAGCGCCTCCCGCTCGACCCCCCGGAAGCTAAACTCGTAGGTGGGATACCCCCCATTTTCACTCCCATCCGCGCTCACCTGGTAGGGATTGTCGACCCGCAACCGAAAGGTCACCTCATTTGGAATCAACCCACTTTCGCCCGTCCCGAGTGGCAGCAACTCACTGGCCAGGGGGATACAGGTCCACGTCAGGATCGGACTGAGGGAATCCACCAAACGACTGGGGGAGTTCAGGGACCAAACCTCGTGTAGGGCCTCACAACCGTCGTAGCTCTGGTTAGTGACGTAAATGTAATGCTGTCCACCAGCGTAAAAGGGATAAATCTGCTCGGGAGTATTGTCCCGGGGCAGGATGTTGATCACCCGTTCGGCCGTCGGGTTCCACAACATGTCCCGGCCATTGCCCCGCCCCCCGTTAGGCAGTAGATCGCACCGATCGGCACGATCGATGGCGGTGAGGCTTTCGCAGGAATAGGTCGAGTTTTCGCCAAAGAAAATATTGAGACGGCGACCGGTTTCGACGTCGATGGCGTAGCCGGGAAACCAGCCAAAACCTTCCCGCGACTCCTCCGGATCGACGGCGGGCAGTCCATCGGGGCCCGCGTACCGGGTCACCGAAGGAGCGGCCCGGAGCTGGAAGCTGGTCCGCTCCCCTTCGGAGGGCAGGTTGAGCCGGGAAGAATGGGTATAGGCCTGCGAAGCGCTTTCGATGACCACGCAACGACTCCATTTGGACTTATCGCTGGTCAGTACGATGTCGACATTGTTGAGCTGATGGAGACGGACAAAGGCTTGGAGTTGGTCGCCCCGAGTGCCACTGCTCCAGGCGGGCGAAACCAGGGTATTGAAGAAGGTGGGAATCTCCGCCAGGGTATAGGGAGACCAAAACGTCGGACTGATGGCCTTGTTTCACGCTTGCTCGGGATCCCGGGCAAACTCGGACTCTCCCGGACTG
>CALCCH010000750.1 GCA_937899855.1 uncultured Saprospirales bacterium
AACAAAATCCTAGACCACCGTCACCATGAAGATCGTTCCCCCTCCCGAGCAACTGGGTTCCTTCTACCTCGGAGCCGAATACGACCCCCAAGCCCGTAAAATCGGCTCGCGCCTCTTGCACTACGACTCGCGCGACCTGACCACCCACGCCGTTTGCGTGGGCATGACCGGTAGTGGTAAGACCGGCCTCTGCATCGGACTCCTCGAAGAGGCGGCCATCGACCAAGTGCCCGCCATCCTCATCGATCCCAAGGGAGACATGACCAACCTCCTGCTCCAATTCGAGGGGCTTGCGCCCGAAGACTTTAGCCCCTGGATCAATGCCGACGATGCCTCCCGCAAGGGCTTGAGTGCAGCGGAGTACGCTCAGTCCACAGCAGAAAAATGGGAAAAAGGACTCGCCCAATGGGGGCAGGGCAAGGAACGCCTCCAACTGTTGCGCCAATCGGTAGATTACACCATCTACACTCCCGGTTCGGATGCGGGCATTCCCATCAATCTCCTGGGTTCCTTCGCCGCTCCCAAAGTCGATTTCGATAGCGAAGCGGAGCAATTGCGCGAACGCATTCAGGGAACCGTAGCGGCCCTGCTGGGCATGATCGACAGCAAGGCCGATCCGGTGCGGAGTCGCGAAGGCATTTTACTCGCCAACCTCTTCGAACACCACTGGCGACGGGGGGAAGATCTCGACCTGACCAAGCTGATCTTGGGCATCCAAAAACCACCGATGAAACAACTCGGCGTGTTCGACGTGGATACCTTTTTCCCCGAAAAAGACCGTTTCCAACTCGCCATGGATTTCAATAGCCTGATGGCTTCACCGCAGTTTCAGTATTGGTTACAGGGCGATCCGCTGGACATCGATAAGATTTACTTTAAAGCCGATGGGCAGCCCCGCCACAGCATTTTTTACATCGCCCACCTCTCCGATGGCGAACGCATGTTTTTCGTAACCCTCCTGCTCAATAGCCTAATTTCCTGGATGCGGCGACAATCGGGCACGACCAGCCTACGGAGTCTGCTGTATTTCGCCGAAATCTTTGGCTATTTCCCTCCGGGTGCCGAGCCCCCTTCCAAACGGCCCCTGCTGACCCTACTCAAGCAAGCCCGGGCCTTCGGGGTAGGTACAGTACTCGTCACCCAAAATCCCGTCGATATCGACTACAAGGGGCTTTCCAATGCGGGGACCTGGTTTATTGGAAAATTACAAACCGAACGCGATCAGATGCGCGTGCTGGACGGATTGGAAGGAGCAGTAGCCGCGGCGGGATCGAGCCAGGCACCAGATTTTGGAAAATTGATTGCTTCCCTGTCCTCTCGGGTCTTTTTGATGCATTACGTCCACGAATCCGAGCCCCGGCGCTTTCACACCCGCTGGGCCATGTCCTACCTGCGCGGTCCGTTGACGCGGCCGCAGGTTAGAACGTTGATGCGGGAAAAAAAGCAAGGACTGGTAAAAGCTGCCGCCAAGGCTTCGGCCCCAAGTCCGGTGACGGCCCCGACGACGAGCACCCGGCCGCCCCAGTCCGTCCCCCCATCACTCAATCCCGGAATCGAACAGCGCTTTTTTGGTATCCGACAGGCCCAAAGCTACGCCCAACGTACCCTGGGGGATCAAGGCCTGCACCTGGTCTACGAAGCGGGGACCCTGGGAAGCGCCAAGGTTTGCTTCGTCGATACCAAACGCGGAATAGATACCCACCGAAACATCGCCCTGCTGGCCCCGCCGCCCAATGACCTGGGACGGACCGACTGGGAGCAGCACCGATCGATAGAAAACTGGCAGAACGACTTGTTGACCCAGGTCGACCAGGCCGGTGTTCCGGTACAATTCGGCGCCGTCCCCGATTCGCTCGATACCACCAAGGAATTTACCAAGGTCAAAAAGGAATTTTCCGCCTGGCTGTACCAGAGTCAACGCTTCGAAATTCTGGAACACGAGGACCTCAAATTGTACCAAGGCGCTGGAGAGTCCTACGTAGCCTTTCTAATGCGGGTTCGTCAAGCTGCTCGCGAGGAACGCGATGCGGAGGTGGATAAATTACAAGAACGATTCGAGCCAAAACTCGACCGAATTCACGATCGCATCCGCAAGGAGGAGCGCGATCTGGAGGCGGCCAAGGACGAGGTCCAAAGTCGCAAAACCGCCGAATGGGTGGGGGTGGCGGAGACCCTATTTTCGGTCTTCGCCGGACGCCGCCGATCGTTCAGTGGCATCACCAGCAAGCGGCAGATGAGTCGCAAGGCCGCTCAGAAGGTGGAAGCCAGCGAAGAGGATTTGGTGGACTTGGAAGAAGACCTGACCAATTTGCAGCGGGAGCTGGAAGACAAGATTGCCGAGGTCAACCAAAAATGGGAAAGCGTTACCCAAGGGGTAGCCGTTCGCGCCATCAAGCCCCGTAAGGTCGACATTATCGTGGAAACGGTTTTGCTGGCCTGGTATCCCTACTGGGTCAACGAAGGCGGACAACGCCTCAGCGCCTATCAAGCTTCCGACGCCGAATAGCCCAGCGGCCAAAACTTGACCGAGCCCCCTTCGGACTTTAGCGGCCAAAAAAAGTGGTCCCGAACAAATCGGGACCACCAAAATTTCCATTTATCAAAAACTATCTACTTTTAATTCACTACCGTAGTGTCGCTTAGCGACGGGTGACGACCAGCAATTTGGTCAAGCGCTTCCGCCCTTTGGCTTGTACACTGACTGCGTACACTCCGGCATTCAACTGGCTGAGGTCAAAACCAATCGGGCCCTCCGGCGCCAGTTCGTACTGCCGCTGAATAATCACCTGTCCCAGACTGTTGCTGATCTCCACGACGACTTCCATATCCGCCAGCGACTGGAAGTGGACGAAGACCTCCGCTTCGGTGGGGTTGGGGAATAGGCTAAATTCATTGACATCCTGTTCGAATCGTACCCGCCGTTCGGCCGTCAAGACGTAAGTACCGTCCACGTGGACCTGCTTGAGGCGGTAGTAGTTCCAGCCTTCGACCGGGTTGGGATCCATATCTTGGTACAGACGAACCTCCGCATCGGTAAATTCGTTGGGACGGCGGACTAGGGTTTCGTATACCAAACCATCCGTGGAGCGTTCGATCACAAAGTGGTCGTTGATGTCGCCACTATTGGTACCCCAACTTAGGTCTACTCTCCGAGGCCCGACGGCGGCGTTGAATTCGAGGGCCCGACGCAGATTGGGTAGGCTACTACCGTCGACGTTGTAGAAATCCTCCACCGAACAAAGCGGCGCCCAATTCGCATCGTAGAAACCGACTTTGACAAAGTAGACCCCCGAGGCCAGGCCGGGAATGGATACGCTACTCGGATTGCAGTTGCCCGCACAATTGAATACCTCGCTCCAGAAAGGATCAAAAATCTGGATGGTTGTAATCGGAGCGTGCTCCAAACCACCGATGATAATCGTATCCAAGCTCGTGCTAATGCTGATGCTGGCGCAATCGGATCCCGTATTGGGATCGGTACCCTCACAAGTACAACCATCCGCCAGGATGACGTCGTTGGTCGTATCGGGATTGCCATCGTCACAGCTGCTACCCACGGGAGCGGGCAGATTGGGATCGTTGTCGTCGCAGTCATTGATCGCACACACGCCGTCACCATCCAGGTCTCAACCGAGGTAATCACAGGGAGTACCGCCTCCCGTTCCGGTTTGGACGGTAAAGAAGTCTTCCACCGAACAAATGGGTTGCCAGTAGGCCGTGTAGTAAACGGCTTTGACGAAGTAGCTGCCATCGGCTAAATTGTTGATGACTTCCGTGGCGTTGCAGTCACCCGCACAGTTGAATAACTCGATAAAACTGGGGTCAAAAACTTGGAGCGTGGTAATCGGTGCACCATCCAGACCAGATACGATGATAAAGCCATCGCCCGTCTGAATCGAAAGGTCCGCACAATCGGGACCGATGGGACTACCCGCACAGCTACAGCCATCCGACTGGATTTGATCGTTCTCCGTGTTGGGATCGCCATCGTCACAGCTCGTACCGGGGGCCGCTGGGACACTCGCATCGTTGTCGTTACAATCCGCCAGGGCACATACGCCATCGCCATCCTGATCGCCACCAAGGTTGTCACAAGGATCCCCTCCCGGAGGCGTCCCCGCACAGGTGCAACCATCCGACAAAATCACATCCCCCGTGGTGCTGGCATCGCCATCGTCACAAGCCGTACCGGGCGCCGCCGGAACGCTCGCGTCCAGATCGTCACAGTCATCCGCCGCACAAATGCCATCCCCATCCTGATCGCCACCGGCAAATTCACAGGGATCTCCCGCCCCCACGGTGTAGAAATCCTCCACCGAACAGATGGGCGACCAGCCCGCATCGTAGAAGGCCACCTTGACAAAGTGCGTTTCGGCAGCCAAGCCCGTAATCAATTCTTCCACCGGATCACAGTTGCCCGCACAGTTGAATACTTCCGCCCAACTAGCGTTGAATATCTGAATGGTCGTAATCGGTACGCCCGCCAAACCGGAAACGCGAATCGTTCCGTTGCCCGGAGTAATCACGATATTGGCACAATCGGGACCGCTAGCGCTACCCGCACAAGTACAGCCGTCCGCCAAAATCACATCGTTTTCCGTACCCGCATCCCCATCGTCACAAGACGTACCGGGAGCCGCCGGAATATT
>CALCCH010000751.1 GCA_937899855.1 uncultured Saprospirales bacterium
GGCACCGCCTGACGCGCAAAATAATACCTCGCCTCCGGCGTTAACATGGCCAAAATCTGACTCAAATCCTTGTCCTGTACCATTCCCAGTACCAGGTGCAAACCCCTCGGAGCCAAATCATTTAGGGCCGCTAGCACCAGTCGCAGGCCCTCCTCGTTGTGCGCGCTATCGGTAATCGTCAGGGGCGACTCACTCAGTACCTGCCAGCGTCCCTGATAGTTGGTCAGCCGGCGCAGGTGGCGCAGGGCGTAGCGCAGGCTGATTTCCTCAAACTGATACATTTCCAGCTTTTCCAGAGCCTCCAGTGCCCCCAGGAGGGTAGCCAAGTTGCGCGGCTGAAAGGGGCCCCGCAAATTGACCACCAAATCGTTGAGGTAGGGCTCCGTTCCCCGCCAGGTCCGATAGGTCGTGTGTTGTACCGCCGAAGTATCCGTTTCCACCACCCGGTAATGCCGACTGGCAAAGGTCAATCGGCTTTGCAGCTCTCGGGCTTTGGCCTCGAAGACGGGGGCAATTTCCGGCTGGTACTCACCGACCACCACCGGTACCCCAGCCTTGATGATACCCGCTTTTTCACCAGCGATTAGGGGCAGGGTATTGCCCAGCAAGTGTTGGTGGTCCCAACTGATGTTGGTAATGATGCTGAGTTGGGGATTGAGGATATTGGTGGAGTCCAGCCGTCCGCCCAGCCCCGTCTCGATGATGGCAACGTCGACGTCTTCCTGGGCAAAATGATGGAAAGCCAGCGCCACACTGATTTCAAAAAAAGAGGGTTGTAAGCGTTCGAAAAGGGAGCGGTGATCTTCGACAAAACCGACGACGGCTTGGGGCGGAATCAGCTCCCCGTCAACCTTGATGCGTTCGCGGAAGTCGCGATAGTGGGGGGAGGTGTGTAGCCCAGTGCGGTAGCCGTGGGCCTGGAGTACCGCGCTGAGGAGGTGGGCCGTGCTGCCCTTGCCGTTGGTTCCCGCGAGGTGGATACTGGGAAATCGCTCCTGCGGATGGTCAAGGGCAGCACAAAGAACCCGAATGTTGGTTAGATTTTCTTTGTAGGCGCTCTGTCCCTCCCGCTGGTACATGGGCAGTTGGGAATAGAGGTAATCGAGGGTGGCGGCGTAGGTATCTTTCACCGCCGAAAGGTAATGCGAGATACCAAGGGAACCAAAAAAATACGGGAGAATGGTCCCTAGCGCAAGCGGAATTTGATCTTGATCGTACCGCACTGCTTGTCGACGCTACCCCGTTCAAACTTGTAGCGGAGGGCAGCCTTGCGGGCGGTTTCTACCAAACGGGCATCCGAGGTGGTCGATCCGGATTGGGTGTACTTGGCGCTGAAAACCTTACCGGTAGCATCCACACACACCTTCATCACCACATCACCGGTTTTTTGCGAATTGTCCGTGATGCGGGGCTTCGACAGGACTCCCCGGCCGCCCAAGTCACCACCGATTTCACCCGCTCCGGTGCTGATGCCATCGAGGGCGCTACCGTCGGGATCTCCGTCGGGCTGGCCTTGGTCGCCGGGCTTGCCGCCGTTGCCCCGGCCGCCGTTGAAGGCACCGCCGATGGCGTCCTTGAGGGCCTGGGCTTCGGCTTCCCGCTTTTTACGCGCCTCCTCTTCGGCGCGGCGTTTGGCGGCTTCGGCTTCCCGCTTTTTGCGCGCTTCCTCGTCCGCCTTGCGCTGCTTTTCCCGTTCGATGCGGCGCTCGCGCTCCTCCGCTTCTTTTTTGGCCTGGGCGATGGCGCGCTCCCGCGAGTTTTCGTCCGTATTGATTTTGGGGGACTCCTCCGGCTCGGAAGCTTCCGGCTCGGGAACAACCTCGGGTTCTTCCACCTCTTCCACCTCCTCAACGGGCTCCTCCACGGCCTCGGGTTCCGAAGGAGCGGCGCGTTCTTCGGTGTTTACCCCCTGTTCGGGCTCGCCAAAGCTAACGAGTACGCCCGCGGGGCCCGGAGGGGGATCGGGAAAGGTGGTGAAGGGCAATAAAAAAAGGAACAAAATCGCGACGTGAGCCGTCAGACTGGTGATGGCCCCTTTTCTTTGGTTGTTTTTTTCCTGTTTGCTGAGTTCCTGGTCCATAATCGTTGATTTTTTGGCCTACATCCCTAAAGACGCAAAATATTTCCATTTTGATGTACGGCGGAAAGCACCTTTGCAAATCTTTAACAATCGCCATAACGTCGAACCAGCCGCGGGTATTACTCGGGAGTGGCTAAAATGGCGTTGACGTTGGCCTGAACGGCCAGGTCCATGATGGCAACGACGTGTTCGACCGGCGTATTGTTTGCGGGAGAAATGGTGATGTCGAGCTTGCCCCGGCTGGATCGTTTGAGGCGGCGGATGGCAGTGGGCAAATTGCGAAATTCAATTTTGTTGCCATCCAGCCGGTACACACCCCGTCGGCTGATCGAGATGTCCGGGGGGCGCTCACTGGAGACGGAGGGGTTGCCCCGGCCCGGCAGCTTGAGAAAAAGCGCATTGGGCGATACCAGGGAAGAGGTCAACATAAAAAAGATCAACAGCAAGAAGATGATGTCCGTCATGGAGGACAGGTTAAACTGTGCGCTGACCTTGCTTTTCTTTCTTAATCCCATGTTTTTATTCTTTGGGTTGGGTAGCCAAAATGGCCATGACCCGCAAGTTTTTAGCGATATTCATCACATCCCGCACCCGGTTAAAGGAAGTGCCCTTCTCTGCCGCAATGGTAATGGTGGCGTTTTCGCGGTTGTCGGCCTCCCGGACGGCCAATTTTAGGGCTGCCGTCAGGGCGGTCAGGCCCATCTCTTGGTTGCGATAGCTGTATTTCCCATCCTTGGTAATGGATACGGCGATGGAAGTGGGAGCGGTAGTTTTGGCATCGGCTTCGGGCAGTTCGAAGGGTTTGATCTGGACGAAGTTGGCCGTTAGCATAAAGAAGATGAGCAGCTGGAAGATGATGTCCGTCAGGGAGGACATGTTAAATTCGGCGCTGACCTTATTGCGGTTCCGGTGGGCCATAATACTGTTTTTGGTAAACGGAAGCGGAGGACTAGGTGGTAGGTTCTTGCAACATATCCATGAACTCTACCGTGGTACGCTCCATATTGTAGACGACTTTTTCGACGTTGGCCACCAGCAGGTTGTAGCCCACGAAGGCAAAGATTCCGATGGCCAGGCCAAAGGCGGTGGTCAGCAGGGCCTGGTAGATCCCGCCGGCGAGTACGTCGGGGGTCACGTTTTTCTCGGTGGCCATTTTGGAAAAGGCCAGAATCATCCCCGTTACCGTTCCGAAAAACCCGATCATGGGGGCCGCCCCGGCAATACTGGCGAGTCGGGAAAGGTTTTTCTCCAGTCGGAAAACCTCCAGGTTACCCACGTTTTAGATGGCGGCGTCGATATCACGCAGGGGTTTGCCGATCCGCATCAGCCCCTTTTCCACCATCCGTGCCACGGGAGAATCGGTGGTTTGGCAGAGCGCCCGAGCCCCGGCGATATTGCCCGCCGCTACGTTAGCCCGAATGTTGTTCATAAAGCTCTCGTCGATGTCTGCCGCCTTGTTGATGGTGAGGTAACGCTCTACGAAGATGTAGAAAGCGATCACCGAGAGGACCAGTAGGATGCTGACGATGGCGATTCCGATGGGACCGCCCTGAAGGATGATGTCGATCAGGCTTTGGGACACCTCCTCCGTCTCTGCCTCCTGGAACAATAATAGGGTCTGGTAAAACATAAATTGAGGTTTTTAGTTTTTCTGGTTTTGCTCGCAAAATGGAAATATGCGATAGAACGATTTTAGCGCCCTCAAATTATCAATTGGAAAACGAAATTTAAAGTTTTTGGGTAAAATTTCTCGAATTCACTGGGATTAGTCGATTATTTTGTCATCCGACATCTTTACCGTATTTCCTCTTTTAAATTAGCCCGATTTTTGTACATTTGCACAGTGGCGAATTTTCGCCCAACCTTATTTTAGCCTACCTCGTTATAATACCGTGGTGAAAAACCATTGGCATAACTCATAATTCTATTTTTTCTAACCGCATTACAATCGTAAATTCATGATGAATGTAACTTCCGATTCGACGGCCCCAACGGCGGCTGGCCAAGTGATCGGGCCCCACGCCCGCCACATCCGCAAGGTTGCCGTACTCGGCTCCGGAGTAATGGGCTCCGGAATCGCCTGTCATTTTGCCAATATCGGCCTACAGGTGCTCATGCTCGACATCGTCCCTTTTGACCTCAAAGACGAAGAAAAAGACCAAAAATCAGCCCGCAACCGCATCGTCGACGGGGCCCTCAAAGCGGCCCTCAAGTCCAAGCCTGCCCCGCTGTACGACAAGCCATTTGCCTCCCGCATCCGCACGGGCAATTTTGACGACGACCTCGAAGCGATTGTCGATTGCGATTGGATCATCGAGGTGGTGATCGAACGGCTGGACATCAAAAAGGAAGTGTTCGCCAAAGTCGAGCAATACCGCAAACCCGGTACGCTCATCACCTCCAATACCTCCGGCATTCCCATTCACCTCATGCTGGAAGGAAGAAGCGAAGATTTCCGCCGCCATTTCTGCGGTACCCACTTTTTCAATCGCCCACGCTACCTGCGGCTGCTCGAAGTGATTACACAAACCACGCACAGCACCGCCGAGACCGAAAAGTAAATGCAC
>CALCCH010000752.1 GCA_937899855.1 uncultured Saprospirales bacterium
CAGGATACTGATGATCAAAGCAATGGCCGTCCCAACGCTCTGAAACAATTCGTGCCGGTTGTCCAAAATAGAATTTGACATGCCACAATGATTTTTACCAATTTGAAATCCGAGCGCTCAATATAAGCCAAATTGCCTATTCCTCGCTCCATTCCCCCCAACTAATCACCCGTCCTTCCCGGGCCGAGCGTTTGGCCAGGGCCAGGATTTTGGAAACGATCAGGTTGTTCTCCAGACTCGATGGGGCGTAAGCCGGCAAGGGATAAGCCGTGTGTACCACCTTTTGTAAAAGCGCAAAGGGATCGTCCCAGCCCCGACGCAGTGCGGGAGCCTTTTTCCACTCCACCTCCCCTTCGCCACCGCGAAATACGCGCATGGACGTCGCATCCTCGCAGATCACATAGCCCCCCGTACCGTACAACTCCGTCTCCTTCCGATTGTGGGACCAGTTCCAGGAGGCCTGGATGATGACCTGCGTCTCGGGATAGGTAAGGATGATGGTGGCCTCGTCTTCCACCTGGGGGTACAAATCGGGCTTGATCTGCTGGGTGATGCAGGCTACCCGCAGGGGCTTTTGCCCTCCCAGTAGCCAGGTACTGAGGTTGGCGCCGTAGCAGCCAAAATCGGGCAGGGCACCACCGCCATTGCGGACGGGATCGGTGAGCCATTCCAGGAATTCGGGATTGCAGCCAATCTCGATTGGCCCGGGATGCCCCGTGTGAAACAGCAGGCGGCGGAGCGGACCGATGGCCTTTTCTTCGTGGAGCAGGCGGTAAGCTTCGTAATGGCTGGGGTACCAGGAGGTCTCGTAATTGGTGAGCAGGTGGATGTTGTGCTGGCGAGCCAGAGCAAGCATTTGTTGGGCGTGCTCCCAGCTGACGGCCAGGGGTTTTTCGACCATGACGTGAATGCCCCGTGGCGCACAGTACTCGACCACAGCGAGGTGGTCGTAGATGGTATTGAAGGCTGTGACGGCTTCGGGCTGGGTAGCCGCGACCATGGCTTCGATGCTGGGGAATACGATGTCCATGGAATACCCGTGCTGTTCGCTGTAGCGGCGGGCCAGGTCCAGGTTGGGCTCCACGCTGCCGACGATCTCGATGTCGCCCCGTTGCTCTCGCCCCAGGATCCAGTGGACGTGGGTATGGACCAGCCCGACGACCCCGACCCGCAGTACGCGAGTGGTAGCCTCGGTGGGCGCAGCGGCTTCGGGTAGTACCTGGGCGGAGAGGGCGGAGGCAGCCATCAGCAGGGCAAAAAGCAGCGGGCTGGGAATGGTGGGGCGGAGGGGTAAAAACATGGTAGATGGGCTTGGTTGCCGGGGGAAGGTAGAGAAAGTTTTGGGAGGAAAACACAAAAAAAGTCAAAATTTAAAGTAAAATTACGCTTCGTTCGTCTTCCCCGTCAAAAGAGGACCCCAAGGTCCGCATTCATGACTGAAACGAGAAAAAGAAATACCGTCACCGGGGTGGTACAAGATTACGGCCAGCGCCTGTTTCGCTTTATTCGGAACCGGGTGCCTTCCAATGCGGAAGCCGAAGATATTCTTCAAGAAGTTTGGTACCAACTCAGCCGCGTGGTCGACCTCGATTCGATCGAACAAATCTCTGGTTGGTTGTTTCGGGTGGCCCGCAACCGGGTGACCGACAGCTACCGCAAGCAGCAGCCCCTATTGCTGGAAGACCTTTCCTACGAAGACGAAAACGGCGAAGACCACCTCAGCGAAATTCTCTGGTCCGATTTTCCCAGCCCCGAGGCAGAAAACCTCAAGGAGATGTTCTGGGAAGCCCTCTTTGAGGCCCTCGACGAACTCCCCGAAAAGCAGCGCGAAGTTTTTGTGTGGAATGAACTGGAAGACCAAACCTTCCAGGAAATCGCCGATCGCACCGGGGAGAACATCAAGACCTTAATTTCGCGCAAGCGCTACGCCGTACGGCACCTCCGCAACCGGCTGCAGGGCCTGTACGAAGAATTTATGGACTACGAGTGAAAACGAGCGACGTAGCCCGCTTTTTTGTAATTTTATCCTTTAAAGGCACTTAAACGACGTTTTGCATGAATCGCATCCCAATTTTTCGCAAAAAAATCCGCCCCCTCAAGGTGATGGTGATGCTCTCAATGGCCGCCCTTTTTCTAGCCGCCGTCGGTGGCCTCATCATGTTTTTGTGGAATTATACCCTACCCCACCTCATCGGAGTCCGCTCCATTTCCTTCTGGCAAGCCGTGGCATTATTCGTCCTACTCCGCTTGCTGGTCGGTGGCTTTCGCTGGCGCGCCTTCGGTGGTGGCGGACGCCACCGGGGACGGGGGCGCTACTGGAAAGAAAAGTGGATGAATATGAGCGAAGAAGAACGCACCCACTTCAAAAACCGCTGGAAAGAATATTGCAAACGACAGTAAAATACCACCTCCAATCTATTCAAAATCAATTACTTAGGCTCCCACCTTACATTTTTCCTAAAAAAAATCGCATTTTTTTAAAGTAAAACCGCGCCGCGCCCGTCTTCCTAAATGTAAGACAAAAATGAGGGCCCCGCAGCGAGGGTCACCACTGCAATTTATCACTTTAAAAATATAGTATCATGCGAGCTTTTAGGTTCTTTTTTGCCTTCTCCTTTTTGATGATCGTCCTGTTTTTTGTGGCGAAAGTCTTCTTGTTGGCACTGGCCATTGGGGCCATCATGAGCATCGTCTACTTCGTGGTTCGCAAGCTGAGATACGCTTTTTCCTCCCGACGCCACGGGGAGCCCCACTACGAGACGAACGCGTACCGGGCCGAGCCGCTTTTTGAGTCCTCGCCCTACGAGTACCCCCAATACGCAACGCGGAACCGCATCATCGTAATCCGCTAAGTTCAATCCGAGGAGGGCCCGGCCCTCCCCCATTTCACCATCGAAAAATTACAAACTTATGTGTTACCGATCAGCATCTTATGAAAAGTGGCAAGCGCAGCACGCGCACCGCCGCCGCCGCCGGGCGGAGAAATACCGCCGGTGGACCCAGGGCACTACGGCACCGCTCCCCCCCGTCAATGTCCGCGAACTGGACGACCGCTACGAGCTGTACCTCTTTGCCCCCGAACGCAAAAACGAGGACTTCCAACTGGCCCTCCGCGACCGCATCCTGACCATCTCCGCCCCTACTCCCGAAGCGACCGAGGAGCCAGGCACCTGGAAACGACGTGAGTTCCACGCCGAGGCCTTCGAACGCCAGTTTGAACTCAATGAAAAAATCGACCTGGAGCACATCAACGCCAGTTACGAAAACGGCACCCTCCTCGTCCAACTCCCCAAGCTGGAAGGACAACAGACCTTCCGCCAAGACATTCCGGTCGCCTAGGCTTAGGAGCCCCGACCGATCAACTGGTAATTTGGTTTAGTCGACAGCAGTTCTTTGGAACTGCTGTTTTTTTGTATCTTCCGGGTCCAATCCAAACGCCTATGTATCAAAGCATCTACATCGCCGCTACCGGACAGCACGTCGGTAAAACCACCTCCACCCTCGGTCTCGTAGCCGCCCTCAAGGCCGCCGGACTCGAAAACCTGGGCTATTGCAAACCCATGGGCCAGCAACTGGTCAAAATCAAGAAAATGTCGGTCGATAAGGATGCGGTACTCTTTTCCAAAATCATGGGTTTCGAACTGGCCGCCGAAATCCACAGCCCCGCCACCATCGGCCGGGGAGTGACGCGGGCCTTCCTGGATAACCCCGAGCAATTCCGCTTTAAAGAACGTATCCTCGCCGCCAAACGCATCCTCGAACACCGCTGCGACGCCATCGTGTACGAAGGAACCGGACACCCCGCCGTAGGCAGTATCGTCGGTTTGTCCAACGCCCAGGTTGCCAAAATTTTGGGGGCCAAAGTAGTCATCGTCCTCGAAGGGGGCATCGGCAATACGCTCGACCGGCTCGACCTCTGTTTGTCCTACTTCAAGGCCAGTCAAGTGCCCGTCATTGGCGTCATCGTCAATAAGGTCCTCCCCGAAAAAATGGAGTTGATCAAATACTATTTGACCAAGCGACTCGACCAAATCAATTTGCCCCTGCTCGGACTCGTGCCCTTCGATAAGTCCCTCTCCAATCCCATTATGCAGACCATCTCGGAGGCCGTCAAGGGCCGCTTCGTCGTCAACCCCCAAGGCTTTAAAAACCGGGCGGAAGCCATCATTCCGGGTTCGCTC
>CALCCH010000753.1 GCA_937899855.1 uncultured Saprospirales bacterium
GTTCCGAGGCACGATCTCCCCCCAAGGCCAATTCGAGTGCTTCCTCGATATTGGTTCCCCCGATGGCTTTCAGCGATTGGAGGTAGCGCTCTGCCTCGGCCATCTTAGTGGTAGTAGCGGCTTCCAATTGGGGGAAAAGCGCGCTGGCTTCGGTAGAAAACCGGACGATGTTGAAGCGATCGCCCCGGTTGAGATTGTTGATACAGAAGGAAAGGGCCCGCTGGGCCTGCGCCATTTTTTCACCGGCCATACTCCCCGAAGCATCGAGCACAAAGGTGAAGTCTTTATCGATGACCGCCGCCCGTTTGGCCAATCCTGGGCTGAGGTTGAGGAAAAAGAAGCCTTCTTCTCCCTCCTGCCGAAAGTCGAGTAGCGACAGGTCGAGTTCCGCCTTGTTGCTGCTAAAGTAGAGCTTTAGATCGTGTTCGGGTTTGACCTGTTCTCCCTCAAAACCCAGGGTGGCGTGGTGGTCGTCGATGCGGGTGATTTCCAGTTTGTGGGTAGGGCAGTAGATGTTTTTGAGGGGAGCCGTACTTTCCAATTCGATGGCGATGCCCACCCGGCCGATGGGCCGTAATTTTTCGCCACCCTGTTGGAAGGGCAGCACGTACTCCGTGGTGCCATTCTCGCGGATCAGGCTGTGGGTGTAGTGCAACACGACCCGTTGGGTGGCCCGGGCGGGTACTGGAAAAATGCGGACCCGCAGCAAATCCCGTCCCAGGTATTCCAAGAGCGCGGGGTCCTTGCGGCGCCGAAGGATGTCTTCGTAAATCTCCTTGGCTTTTTTGGCGTCCAGCAGTTCTCCCGGCGTTTCCTGGCCGTTGATGTACATGGTAAATTTACCGATGCTGCTGCCCGGAGGCAGGGGATAGTAATAATATCCCTCAAAGGAGCGCTGACCGGGGTTGAAAAACACCTGGTCCAGCTGGGTGGTGGCGGAGGCACCCGTGATTTTGGTGCGCACTTGTACGGAGCGCAGTTCGAGGGCGAAGCGACCCGTTGCGGGGGCACGGACCTGTTCTACCAGTGGATCGGGGAGGAAAAAGGGGGCCTGGGCGTGGGCTTCCGGGCCCGCAAGCCAGCTCGCCAGGACCAGGAGCATTGTGCAATACTTCATTGTCATCAATTTTTTTGGTGTGACTTACTGACCGGATTATTCCTTGAATTGGAAGGATTTGGCTTGTGCTTGCTGTTTGACCGTTCCGATCAAAACGTTGTCCAAGGTCTGGGTATCGGTGTTCTTGGCGCGTTCGGCTGCTTCGAAAGCTTGGGCCTTTTTTTCCAATTCCAATATCTGCGATTGGATGTCCTTGCGTTCGCTGCGCTTGTTTTCGACAAAGGCGGCACGTTCTGCCGTGTTCATCTCCCGCATCTCCTCGGGTAGCGCTTCGTCTTCGATCTCTTCCAGGACCTCCATGTTCTCCGTCGTCGCGTCGACCAGGTCCCAAGTGGCATTGTTGTACACCTTATTGGCTTTTACCGAGGCGCGCGTCCGAACATTGGCGGCGCCGTAGCTCATGGCATTGGCATCCTGTACCATCTGCCGTTCTGCCTTGGCTTCGCCTTCTGCACCGTAGCCGATGTAAGTCTGATTCAGTTGCTGGTTGAGTTCGATGATCTCGTCGTCGAATGGGGTGGGGATGTGTACGACTTGATCGTCCTGATCGATGTTGAGGTACTGGCCATCGGTCAGTTCGGCACCTTCCCGCCAGCCTTCGTTGATGCCCTTTTGGTAGTCGCCGCAGTGGATGGTATTGACCATGATGCCCTTTTGAATGGCCCGCTCACAGCTCTGGCGAACCGCCACGGGACCCTGGGTAAAGGGCTCGTTGCCGGCGATGATGATGACTTTCAGGTCATCAGATTGTTCCGACCATTCCAGGTCGGTGGTCGCGTCTTGGATCACCCAGCCGCAGTACTCATCGCCACCGGCGGTCCCGAGTTCGAACAATTTTTCGGAGACCAAATCCAGGTCCGCCGTCAGCGGTACGATGCGTTGGATGTAGCCACCGTTGGCCTGTAGGTGGCTGTTGCCGTATTGGTACAGGGCGATCTCGATTTGGGGGGCGGCACCGCCTTTTTCCGCGGTGGCCAGTTCGTTGACCATTTTCCACAGCTGCGACTTGGCTTGTTCGATCAGGCCGTCCATGCTGTTGCTGGTATCGAGGAGGAGGGCTACTTGGATGTGGCTTTGCTTCGTCGTCGTATCGGGGAGCAGGGGCGTTTGGATGTCGCGTTGCGCAGCCTGTAAGCGGTTGAGGACGTTTTTTACAAAAGGGAGGCTGCTAATGGCGGTGAGTAGGGCCAACAAGACTAATTTCTTCATGATAGTTCGAGGTTTAGGTAAACAAATGAGGAACGGTTTTGCGTGGGAGATGGCCTTTCTCTTAATTTTGGTGGATTCCGATTTTCTTTTAACTTTTTGTTAACTAAGTGAACGACGCGCCATGGAACTACTGTACTTCGTTCGGACCTACTTTTGGCTGATTCTTTTTTTTCTCTGGGGTTTTCCCCTCTTTCGTTACCGCAGCGAGTTCCGTCAAAAGGTCTACCGTACCGATGATTGGAAAATCAATATCCAACCCCGCTTTTGGAAAGAATGGCAGGGTTTGCTGGGCAATCTCTATCCCGAGGACGAGGACTATTTGCGCCTGCGCAATTTTTATCGTTTCTACCTGTTGGTATACTTGGGACTTTTTATTGCCTGGAAGTGGAATTCATGATTCGGATCATTGCCATTATTATCTGCTGGGGCTTGGCCCCGATTTGGGCAGGTGCTCAGGAAGCGCCTTTTCGCGCTCATTTTGGGGGGCAAGTGGGCCTGGCCTTCCGCTGGGGCAGTCCGGTACAACGGCTGGGACTGCTGCTGCGAGCCTACCACGCCCAGGCCCATTGGCAGGTCTCGGGAGAATGGCGGGGCTACTTACAACGGCGCGCCCTTGGCCATCCCCAAGCGCGCCCCGAAGCCCAAGTCACCCTCGGGCTCCTCGCCAGCTACGGCCCCCGCCATCCCAATCCCGGCCCCCAATTTCATCCCCTCCACAACCAAAGCGCCCACCGCTACAGCCTGGGCTACGCCCATCACTGGTACTTCGACCGGCTCACTGCCCAGCGCTCCGGTACCCTCGCCCTCCAATTCGGCGCCTTCGAACTCCTCACCGAAAACGATGCCCTCGCCGGCGCGGGCAAGGACCAGTACCGCACCGGTGCCGTACAAGTGGCCTGGCAGACTTCCCAGTCCCGTTGGTCCCTGGGCAGCATCCTCTGGACCGGTACCTCCCACGGCGATCGGGTCCGGCGCGTCCGTGATGGCGGTACCTACCGCTGTCGCTACGGCTACAAAGACCTCTCCGAGGCCCACTGCGGGCGCTTCTCCCACGGCATTCTCGCCCTGGGCTACCAGCGGGCCCTGGGTTGGGGCCAAAACCTGGGCTTCCACCTTGGCCTCGATAGCGAACGCGTCCGCCACCTGCTCCAAAACCTCCTGATGCACGACCTGCCCTTTGTCCCCGCCGCCTGGGTAAAAGTCAAAAATCCCCACCTTCCCATGCTCGACCGCGAGGGCGAACCCTTTCTCCATGGGGCCCAACAGGAATTGCGGCCGACGCGGGGCTATTTCCAAGTATCCGCCAACGCGTCGCTGTTTTATTGAAGGGCTTTTTCCTATATTTACCCCATGCGCAAAATCAATTATCCCCTGCTGTACTACCAACTTTCCGAGGAGGCCGTTCTGGGCATTCTCGTGGGGACCGATTACGAGGTTGTCGAGCGCGACCTCAAATCCGTGGTGGGTATCCTGCAGGATCAGATCCAGCGCATGTACAAAAAGGAAGACGATTATTGGTTGATTGATATCGTCGATCCCAAGCTCAAGGTAGTGGACGTCAAGATTCGACCGACCTCCCCCGAACGGACCGGGTCCAACCCCAAGTCCGAAACCCTCA
>CALCCH010000754.1 GCA_937899855.1 uncultured Saprospirales bacterium
TTGTTGCCCGAGCCTTGGAGGATAGCATTGCCCGATCCGCTGATGGATACCTCGAAGCCGACCGCGTCGAGACTGAGCTCCGCATCACCCGATCCGCTGATGGCCAGCTCGAAGGTGCGGTTGGTCTTGAAGTGATTGGTCGTTTGGACAGTACCGGACCCACTGATGGCCAGGGCATTGAGTTGGGCCATCGTAATTTTTACTTCAATCCGTTTGTAATCGCGCATTCTCCATCGATCATCGTCTGGTCCGATGTACCAGGTTTCCCCACGTACCCGACGCGAGAGCCGGTCGAGGATGTTGCGTTGGCCGGTGACCGTGACCTTTTGGTCGTTCCCCTGGGTGATCGTGACGATTGCCGCCATACTGACCGCCAGTTCGGTAAATTCATCGAGGTCGAACTCGACCGTTACCATCGGGCCTTCTCCGGTGATGGTTCTCTTTTGGGCTTGTAGGTTGCTGCTGACTAAGAGTACGAGGCTCCAGCAAATTGCGATTGAGAGTGCTTTCTTCATTTTAGCTGTTTTGATTAGGATTTTTATGGATAGACAAAGATAGCACGTTGGGGTTGCACCTTTACGGAAATAATTGCTACCCTCGGACTCCTTTGGGGGAATTAAGGGCCAGTGAGCCGTTCTCCGTATCTTTGCCGTTGTCAATTCGATGACCCATTCATGGAAACCACAAAAACGTCGCGATGAATTTTAGTCGTTTACTCCTCCTCCTTATCCCGCTTCTCCTGATCTTGAGCACCTGCCAATCGCCCCCCGGGCAAAGCTTTATCACCCAGGACGTGACCAACTTTTGGCGGGCCTACGACCAAATCAATACCACCAGCGATACGCTGTTGCAAGCCCAGTACCTGCAAGAGCATTTCCTGGAGCCCGCCAGTCCGGGCCTCCTAGCCCTGATGGAGGCCCGACGCTACACGCCCGCGGAGTACCTCGACGCCATCCGGCGTTATCCCAAATTCTGGAACTCGCTCCGCGCCAACACCGAAGACATCGCACGCCACTATCCCGATATCGAGCAAAGTATCGCACAGTTGCGGGCGCACTATCCCGACCTCCGTCCGGTGCCCATCTACTTTCTGATGGGCGTTTTTCGCACCAACGGAACCATCCTCGATCAACAGATTTTGATTGGGAGCGAGATGGCCCTATCCAGCAAGGCCGTCGACACCCAGGAGCTGCCCGAGCACCCCCGAACCTTCAACGACCTTCACAATCCCATCGAGGATCTAGCCCTCCTCTGTACCCACGAATACGTCCACACCCAGCAGCACGATTTTGTGGATCACCTCCTGGCCTACTGCGTTTACGAAGGCATCGCCGAGTTTGTGGCGACCCTAGCCACGGGTAAGGCCTCCTACCTCAGCGCCATCGCCTTTGGGGAAGCGCACTACGAACGGGTTCGCGATCAGTTTGAACGTGACCTCTATCTGACTTACCGCACTTACCAGTGGCTGTGGAGTACCAATACCATCTTTGGCGAACGCGACCTGGGCTACGCCGTGGGTTACGGCATGGCCCAGCGCTATTACGAGGCCGCTGCGGATAAGCAGGCGGCCATCAAGACCATGATCGAGCTGGACTACGCCGACGAGGCAGCCCTCCTGGCTTTTGTGGATGCGACGGGCTACCTGAGTCGACCCATTCAGGAGTTGTACGACAGCTACGAGGCGGCCCGACCGCGGGTGGTCCGTACGGAGGGGGTGGAAAATGGGAGTCGGCAGGTGGCCCCGGGAACGCGCGACCTCACCTTTTTCTTTTCCGAACCCCTCAATGGCTACCATACGGGGGTCGATTACGGAGAGGGAGGAGCGGCTACGTTTCCGTCGCTGAGTCCCGATCGGCGCTGGTCGGAGGACGGCCAGTCCTGGACCATCCGCGCCGAGCTGGAACCACAGCGGCATTACCAAATTCTGATTTCCAATAATTTTCGCCTGGAAAATGGCATTCAGCTCCAACCCTTTCTCTTGGAATTTTGGACGAGGGATTGAGGGGGATAGGCACTCCGGTGGGGGAACGCTCCCCTGGTGTTAGAGGGGTTACAATGTCAGGACTAGAATGATTTTTTAAATACTAGGGCAACTTTTTTGAAAAAATTTTTCCTTTATTTTTCAAGGCTTCCAGCGCATCCCATTATATATTTCGATATGTATTTTATGGAATTTACTCCTCAAAAGCGTCTATGTAGGGCCTTTTCCTAGTTCTAGATCATGGAGAAGAAGCTTATTTTTCCACGACCAGGATTAGGAGCCTGGGTCTGGGTAGCGGAGCTGTGCCTTAGTACAGTTTGCGCAAAGGGGGGCTGTTGTGTCAGTACCTTGAGGGCGGGGTCCCGCCCAGTGGGCGAAATAGCATCTGGTCTCCAAATCACCTATTGAATCATGCTCCCAACGCCCACTAAGATCGGGCTAGCAAACGGCGGTGGTAATTGACCTGTCCCAGGTGGTAGTTGAGGTGATTGAGCAATTGGAAGAGGATAAAGCGGACGCTCCCTTGCTTACTGGCTTCTGCGCTGGGGTAGGGGCGGTCCAGGTCCGTCAGGCTGGGGAGGACGGTGGCCAGCATCTGCTGGGTAGCGGCAATTTCTGCGCGCAGGTGTTCGCGGGGCACCCCGGTCACTGAGAATTCCCGGGGGCGTTGGCGGAGGTAGCCCGTATTGCCCAGGTAATGACCGATGTAGTGATTGAGATTGCCCAGGAGGTGGACGATCAAATTGCCCCCGGAATTGACAATCCCGGGGGTGACGATCCACAAGTCACCTTCCTCGTGGTAAGCATCCAGTTCCCTCCGCAGTTGTTGGAGGGGAAGATCAAAGTAGTGTAAAAATTGCGCTTGCAGCTCCATGGATTCTTTTTTTGGCTAACGTAGCAAAAATAAGTGTTGGAATAAGTTTAGCTTTAGGATCATGAGGGAAAAAATCAAACAGCTGGAAATAATTGCGCGGGGCTTAGACCCCGACCCCGCCTTGCGGGCCGACTGGAACCGCTTGGTGCAGGATTATGCGGATGGTTTTTTGAGTAGTGTTGCCGAGACGCCCGCCTACGTCGAAACCGATGACAAGGGCAGTGGCTTGCTCGATTGGCCCGTCCCCGAAGAAGGGCGCGACCTGAGCGAACTCCTGGCGGTACTGCGGGAAAACGTAGACGGCCCCGGCCTCAACCCGGCCTCGGGTGGCCACCTGGCCTACATCCCCGGTGGGGGGGTCTACGCCACGGCGCTCGGCGATTACCTGGCCGCCGTCACCAATCGCTATTCCGGTATCTTCTTCGCCAGCCCCGGTGCCGTACGGATGGAAAACCAACTCATCCGCTGGATGTGTCGCCTCGTAGGCTACCCCGATACCGCCCTGGGCAATTTGGCCTCCGGTGGCTCCATCGCCAACCTCACCGCCATCGCCACGGCCCGGGACGCCCGAAAAGTCCGTGCGGCCGACATCCCTAACTCCCCCATCTATCTCACTGCCCAAGTACACCATTCCATCCAAAAGGCGCTGCGAATC
>CALCCH010000755.1 GCA_937899855.1 uncultured Saprospirales bacterium
GTAAAGCCTTGCCGTGCTCAGAGCGCGACAACACCCGCCGCCGTCGCTCCTCACGAGCCTGTAAAGAATTAAAATAACCCTATTGTTCCAGCTCCCGAGCGGTCTTGATAATGCCGGGGTGGCTGACCCCCAGGCGTTGAGCAATTTCGGTAACCCCCAGTCCGCCTTCTTCACTGAGCAGGAAGAAAACGGGAAACCACTTGGGGTCAAAGTCAATTCGACGATCCTGGTAAATCAGGGAGCCTTGCTGCATGATCTGGTCGCTGAGCCGCCGTAAGCGGCTGCCGAGCGCCAACTCCCCCAGCCGATTAAATAAATCCATGGTAAAGTACTTGGTTGAAAATCAGTATAAATTTACGTAACTAGTTACGTAAATGCAAACGCAATATTGTTAAAAAAAAGGAGGACCCGCCCAATAAATGAATGTAAGCCACATCAAAAGTTAGAACTTAGACTTCCGTCAACCACTGCCAGTGGAGTGTAAAATACCGTTCGGTAGGAAAAATTCGGTAGGCGTCGTGGGCCAGGGCGCCCCAACTGTCGTCCCCCCCCAGGCCAGTTTGGGCCTGATCGAGGTGCAGGTGGACCAAATCGCGGGGCTCTAAATCGGTGGTGTGTTTCAGGGGGCGATCAAGTGGCCCCAAGTCCAGATCCTCCGGGAGGTAGTGCAGGGCGGAAAAGCCAAAGGGCTCCTCCCCTACCCAGCGCATGCCCCGCCCCCTGGTATCGCGCAGTTCCAGCCATCGGACCCCGGTTTTGTAGCCCGTCTCTTGGGGCCGGATGTAGTAATGGTATTGTTCCGCCACGCGGCTTTGGTAGCGCCCGATGAAGGCGCTGGTGTTTCGGTCTGCGTAGTTCTCGTGGGGCCCCCGACCGTACCAGCTCAATTGATCAAAATGGGCGGGCAGCTCCCAGGCTAGCCCAAACCGCGGCAGTTCGGGCAAGTCCACGGCCTCGGGCTGGAAATGCACGGCTAGGCTCAACCGGCCACCGGCGTGAAAGTGGTACCTCAAGTGGTAGCTAGCTGCGATCCCGGTCAGCGCAAGCGTTGTCCGGATGACCAAGCCCGCGGAATCGTTGGTCTCCACGACCAGATCCACCAGCTTGCTCCCCTCGCTGGCTGCCTTCCAGGCTGCTAGGCGCCCCGGCATCAGGTTTCCCAAGTCATTGTCGGTAGGAGCTCGCCAAAAATAGGGGCGCAAGGCTGCTTCCAAAACCAAGTCTTCCCCCACTCGAAAATGATCCCACAAGCCCGTTTGCCGATTAATCCCCCACTCTTGGTCCTTCCACCGAACGATCAAGTGAGTAGCTGCGGTCTCCAAGTGTGGAAGTGTTTTTCCTACCTGCTCTTCCACCGGCGTACTCCGATTGGGGGTAAGTACCACCTGGGCCCTGGCAACCTCGTGTCCGGCGGTCAGCAGTGCCGTGGCTTCTCGCAGTCGGAAGTAGGCTTGAAAGGTATAGTGCCGCCCCGGAAGGGCATTGATGCCGACTGGGAGGGTCCATTCCAGGTGCTCGCCCGGAGGGAGCGAAAGAGACTCCTCCACCGCTTTGGCAATCGGATGGCCATCTTCCCAGATATCCCAACTAAAGCGCAGGTGCGACAAATCCAGAAAGTCGTAGTCGTTGTAGATCACAAATTGGCCCGGATCCCCCCCTACCTGTGGTTCTAGCCGGACGGGTTGGTAGCATTTTTTTACCTCCCAAACCGCCGGGTGGGGTTCGCGATTGGGCAGCAATAATCCGTTGATGCAAAAGTGGAAATCGCTGGGCGTGCCCTCGGGACCAAAGTCACCACCGTATTTCCAGTAGGTCTCCCCACGGGGCCCTTTCGCCGCCAGTCCCTGATCCAGCCAATCCCAAATAAAGCCACCTTGCAACACGGGATACCGCCGAATGACCCGCCAGTAGTCTTCCAAATTGCCCACACTATTGCCCATCGCGTGGGCGTACTCACACAGGATGAGGGGCCGCTGGGCCTCGCCCTGAGCGTAGGCCTCCAAGCGTTCGATACGGGCGTACATGGGACACACGATATCGGTATTGGCCGCCTCCCCCGCTTGCTCGTACTGTACCGGACGACTGGGGTCCCGGTGCTTGAGCCACTCGTAAGCTGCGTAAAAATTGGCGCCATTCCCCGCCTCATTGCCCAGGGACCAGATGATGATGGAAGGATGGTTTTTATCCCGCTCGACCATCCGTTGTACGCGATCCAGATGTGCCGCCCGCCATTCCGGCCGGTAAGCGGGGTGTAGCGTCTTGTCAAAGGCCTGCTGAAAGGTGGCTCCCATTCCGTGTGCCTCGATGTTGGCCTCGTCGATTACGTACAGCCCGTATTCGTCGCAGAGTTGGTACCAGTAGGGATCGTTGGGATAATGGCTGGACCGAACCGCGT
>CALCCH010000756.1 GCA_937899855.1 uncultured Saprospirales bacterium
GGCCAGGGTCCAGTTGTAGTAAAACACCAGGGCGAGGCGACCGGCTTCGGCCCCAAAAAGCCCGTCCCACTCCAAGCGGGAGTCGCGGGTATCGGCGGCGAGTTGTGAATAAAATTCGGGAGCGGGCAGGAGGCCGTAGAGGGGGGATTGTACCCGACCCTGCGGCGCAAAGAGACCAATGATGCCTTCGGTGTCTCCCCGTTCGAGCAGTTCAAAATAGCGTTTGGCGGTGGTAGCATGGTTCATGGGGACCAAAATAGGCTTTCTCCCTCACAAATCGCGGTCCAATTCGGCCAACAATTCCTGAGCACGTATACCGTATACGTCGTCGGCGCGTAAGTTTTTGAGCAGCAAGCGGGCCTCAATCTGTTGCCCGGTTTGCAGTTCGGCCAGGGCCAGATACCACTGACTGGCGGCCCGCACCGATCCCTTGGACTGGCCCAGGACCACCTTGAGGTTGCTGAGGGCGGCCTCATTCTGACCGACCATCAATTGAGCCACGCTGAGGTAAAGACGCGCATTGATATCTCGGTGACTTTGCAAGTACTGGTTAAAACCACTGGTAGCACTTTTGTAATCGGCCACCCGGTAGGCTTGTATCGCCCGATTGAGGGGCCCCTCCTCGGCGGGATCTACCATAAATGGCAGGTCCATTTCCAGCGGCTCCAAATAGGCCGCATCGACGGAAGCCGTTCGGTCGATACTGCGGGACCAAAAGTAGACACTGCTCAACATCAGCACGATGCCCAGCCCAATAAAGGAGAGCCAAAAGACCCGCGAACCCAGGGGACCGACGGTAGAGGGAGAAGGGATAGCCAGGTGGTTGCGGACGGGGCGGGGCGGAGTAGCCGGGCGGGGATGCGGACTGTATTCCTCCCGAATGTCCTGGTGCAGACGTCGCGAGAGGGCCAGTTCTTCCCGAGCCTCGGGCGATCGTTTGAGCAGGGCTTCGAGGGCCACTTGTTCTTCGGCGGGCAATTCGCCCCGGAGGTAGCGCTGGACTCGTGTCGGTAGATGTTCTTCCATCATGGCTTTACTTTTTACGACCGGTCATCGCCATAGATGTTCCGATCGGTAGACAAACGCTCGTACCACTCTTTCAGCGACGATCGGTAATTGCGGAGGCGTTTGTATACATGGTCATAGTTGTAGTTTTTTCTCGGTGATTTTGGAGACTGTCCACTCGTCGGAACCCAAGGTATTTGGTGAATCATGGAGTACCGACTGCCAATCGCTGGTGGGAACCTCCATCGAAAGGAAAAACAAGCCCAAAATTTGGTGCGCTTATGTTATCTAACCACAATACTAAGGCAATTGTTTTGACCCAAGGCACCAGATAAGTAGGCGTCACTTAGCCCACCCGGGGTCTTTAATTCGACGGGGGAAAGTTACAGTCCCGCCCGACTACAGGGCCGAATCTGGGTGATGTTATCAATGAGGATGTTGCCCTTTTGGATTTTTTCGCCATTGACCGACAGGAAATTGGCCTCCAGCAGGATGTAGTTGACTGGAATTTTGGTGGTGAACTTAAATTCGTAGCTTTCCCAGTCCTGGTGATCGATTACTTCGGATTCGGCGAGTAATTGGCCCCTTTCGCAACGGCTCTTCCCCCCCCAGATACGAACGCGGAGGGGAGCACTGTAAGAAGAATAGCTGGGCGAATGGGCCAGGTCGACGCGGAAGCTGTAACAGGCGTTGGGATCGAGGGCTTGGGGAAGGCGTTGGCCGACGCTTTCGTGCGTCCCGTCTTCGCGGGTGATGAGGCCCATGTAGGTATCGCCCTCGGAAGCTTCCTGATAGACGCCCCAGGGCCCGGGTAGGATGTCGGGGGTCGTACCGATGGCGCAGGGATGCCAGGAAACGGGGGTCGTCGCATCTTGTGGATCCCCCTCGAAAGAGGCGTTCTCCAACCTAACCTGAGCCGTCAGACTGGAACCAAGCAGTACTAGGAAAAGTGTGCAATGGGAAGGATTCGGGCAGTGCAGCATGAGAATGCGATTTTGTTCACCGTGCTAAATTACTACTTTGTCGCCACAATTGCTGCTCCCGGGAGGAGGGAGTGGGCCACCGAAGCGCTCTGCTAGGGGCAAAACGCGAGAAGTCCCCTCAAAATTGCCCACGCCCCCCACCTTTGCGCGCCCACAAATTCGACGATAATGCTTACTTTTGTGGCTTTACGTGCCAAAAACGAGTTCATGAGTGGCCCAGCAAGCAAGCGCCCCCGCCGCAGTACCCAACCCAACTACGTCTACTCCATCATCAGTGTGGCCCTGGTGCTGTTTATGATTGGCTTCTTTGCCCTGGTTTTACTCCACGCACAGGGGCTGGTCCGGCTTTTCCAAGAACGGGTTCAGGTCATGATCGAAATCGCCCCCGGTACCCGCACCCCCGATATCGTGGCCTTCCAGCAACAGTTGGAGCAAAACGATTCGATCAAGACGGGAAGCGTGGTTTACACCTCCAAGGAAGCGGCGGCGGATTTGCTGCGCGAAGATTTTGGGGAAGACTTCCTACAGGTGGGTTTTCCCAATCCCCTTTTTGACGTCCTAAGCTTCAACCTGACGGCCGAATATTTCAACCGAAACAACCTGGCGCGGCTAAAAAATCAATTGTTGTCGAACCCTCTGGTTCACGATGTGTACTATCAAGAGGGACTGGTCGACGAGATCGCCCGCAACGTGCAAAAAATCGGCTACTTCACCCTGGGGATTGCCTTGCTTTTCCTAGTGGTGGCCATCACTTTGATCCACAACACCATCAAACTGGCCCTGTACGCCAACCGCTTTTTGATTAAAAATATGGAGCTGGTGGGGGCCTCCTGGGGATTTATCAGCCGCCCCTATTTTTTTAAAAGTATCCGAAATGGTTTGTTGAGTGGAATGATTGCCGTTTCTTTGTTGCTGCTGGTTTTGGCACTGGCCCAACGGGAACTGCCCGAGCTGGAAAGTTTTCAGGACTGGCAACTGCTCGGAATGCTATTTGGGGGCCTGATGCTCAGCGGAATGCTCATCAGTGGTGTAAGTACCTGGTACATGGTCAACAAATACCTGCGCATGCGCGTAGACGATTTATACTGAACATCCAAAACTCGATAAAAATAATACGCATGGCTAAAAAAGCGAGTAAGAAAATAGTAGTGGTATCGACGGGGAACAAAAGAGAAGCGGGCAGCCGCAAGGTCAGCCCCACCACCTCCCGCCGGACGGCCAGCTCCACTGCCGCCGCACCGCAGGAACTCATCTTTGGCCGGAAGAATTACATTCTCATGGCGATCGGTGCCGGATTGATCTTTTTGGGACTTGCCCTCATGACGGGCGGTCAAATGCCCGATCCCAATACCTGGGATCCCGACATCATTTACAGCAAACGCATCACCGTACTGGCCCCCATGACCATCCTGGCGGGTCTGATCGTCGAGATCGTTGCGATCTTCCGCAGATAAAGCCGCCCGCTACCAATGACAGAAATCCTTCGCGCCATTATCCTGGGTATCATTCAGGGCCTCACCGAATTTTTACCCGTCAGTAGTAGTGGCCACCTCGAAATCGCCAAATACGTCATGCAGGACCAGAGTATTGCCGAGCAAAGCATGCTGATGACCGTCGTCCTGCACTTCGCCACCGCCCTGAGTACCATCGTCGTCTTCCGCAAGGAAATCGGTGAAATTTTTCGGGGCCTACTCGAATTCCAAAACAACGAAGCTTTTCGCTTTTCGCTCAAAATCGTCCTCTCCATGATTCCCGCCGCCCTGGTGGGCATTTTTTTTGAAGCGCAAATCGAGGAACTCTTCGCCCAGCAGTTGCTACTGGTGGGGCTGATGCTCATCGTCACCGGTATCCTACTGTTTCTGGCCGACCGCGCCAAAGATACCTCCAAGGCCGTCAGCTATCCCAATGCCCTGCTGATCGGCATTGCCCAGGCCATCGCCATCCTGCCGGGGATTTCGCGATCGGGAGCCACCATCTCCACCTCCGTCCTGCTCGGGATCGACCGCGAACGGGCCGCTCGTTTTTCCTTCCTGATGGTCGTCCCCCTCATTTTTGGCAAAATTGCCAAAGACCTCCTCGAAGGCGACTTCGCCCTGGCCAGCAGCAGTAGCCTGCCCATGATGGCGGGCTTTGTGGCCGCGTTCTTCACCGGTTTGCTGGCCTGTACCTGGATGATCCAGTTGGTCAAACGCAGCAAACTGTACTATTTTTCGATTTACTGCTTTATCGTCGCCGCGCTCGCCATTGCCAAGGCGCTCGGCTGGTTTTAACCACCACCACTCATGGATCCAAATCCCAACGTCATACGCGACTGCGACTTCCAAGCTGGCCAGCTGCTCCTGGTCGACAAACCCCAGGACTGGACCTCCTTTGACGTTGTCAAAAAAATCCGTTACCGCCTCAAGAAATTACTCGGCGTCAAAAAAATTAAGGTGGGGCACGCCGGTACGCTCGATCCCATGGCCACCGGACTGCTCCTGATCTGTACGGGAAAGATGACCAAGCAGATCGATACCTATCAGGGGCAGGCCAAAACCTACCTCGGTACCCTGACCCTGGGCGCCACCACCCCTTCTTACGACAAGGAGACCCCCATCGACGCCACCTTCCCCACCGAGCACCTAGCGCCCGAACGGTTGGAAGCAGCCCGCGAGGCTTTTATCGGCGATTTGCAACAATTGCCACCGGTCTACTCCGCCATCAAGGTAGATGGGGTGCCGCTGTACAAAAAAGCGCGCAAGGGCATTGCGGTCGAGGTCAAGCCCCGCCCGGTACAGATTTACGATTTTCAATTGACCCGAATCGCCCTACCGGACGTGGATTTTACGGTGCACTGTAGTAAGGGCACCTACATCCGTTCGCTCGCCTACGATTTTGGCAAGGCGGTAGACAGTGGCGCTTACCTGAGCCGACTTTGTCGCACGCAGATTGGCGAGTATCGCCTGGAGGAGGCCTGGAATTTGGCAGATTTGATCCGGGGTTTGGAGGAATTGGGGGAAGCCAAACCCTGAGCCAGCCCCAAAAAGGGGTCGGATGCGGGGGTAGTGCATCCGACGATCGGGGGGTAAAACCACAAGCGAACTTGGGTCCAGGTGTAGACCAATAGTAGGATCGGTGCTACAATCAGTTGTGAGGGTAAGTGGAAGGTCCACTACCGTGATGGTGTGTTGGGACGGCCAGCGCGTACTGAACGAGACGTAATTGTTTAATCGATTTGCAGGATGGGAATGCCGTACGGTCTTGGCAGTGGACAAGGGTTTTTACCGTTCGGAGCGCAGCGCGGGCTTTGACATTTTCGATGATTGCGCCCTCACGCGCTGCGATCCTAAAGGTAACAAAAAATAAGAGCGGGGATAGAAAACTCATTTTTTTTTTGCGAAAGCGGTTCCCTTTTTTCCATTTTGGTGATTGAGGTACAAATCGAGGGGCAGCCATTTTCTCCGCCGGCGTATAGCCCTTGGTTAGAGGCAACTCAGGACCTTGGGCCATTTAAAATCATCCATAACCCGTTCTTTTTTTCCTGATAAAAAATCACAAATAGCCTTGTAAAATAGAGCTTTTTCAGCATTTATCAACTGTATTTCTAGTGACAAATCAAAAATTTTGTCCTTGGGGCCACCGGTTTTTCAGCGGATCATTGCGTCGGAAATAATAATTTGATCCAGGCAATGCGATATGAGAATGCGATTGTACTTTCACTTCGGTACCCACCGGGTACGCAGGCCCCAGCCCCACTGTTGGACCTTCCCTACTACTACGCACTCCTTTCCACCCCTCCCAAGAACCCATTTATGGGACAGCACGGCAGGTACCCACAACGTGGCATCCTCACCAGGTGCAATCCCAATCACCAGGAGGGAGAACGATTTGGAAGGTTGGGTCCCCAGTTGTCCGCCCTCTACAACGCCCCGGACGGGCCTACGGACGCAGCCGTCGTCGCGGGGGGTCAAAACAGCGAGGCGCACAATAACCGTCAGCCCGAGGAAGGCTTGGGTACCGTGGGAGGCACCATCGTCGCCGAAACGTTGATCGGCTTACTCGAAACCGATGCGACCTCCTTTTTGGGGAGCAATCGCAACTGGATGCCTACGCTCGGGAACAACGGCCAGTTTAAAATGGCCGATTTGCTGAGCTTTCGCGGTCCCCAGCAAGGCTAAGGCTCTCAGTAAAGTAGCCTTCCCTCGGGAATACTACTTTGATTATAAACGCTCTTTTAAAGATTGTACACCCGCTGCCGCCGAAATTTATTTACAAACAGGGCAAGGTGGCGGCGGGTATTTTTTCACTTGGTTTCGGGTACGATGACCTCCAACTCCCGAACCGTTTGCCCATCGCTCCACTCCCCCAGCGACCGCTGCTCCTCGGTATTGCCAAAAGCGTATTCACAGTGGACGCCCCGCTGGGCACAATCCAACAGGGCATCACCCAATTTCCAGTACCCGTGGTAATCAACGGCGTCCACTTTGGTAATTCGCAATGCGCGCTTGGCCGTAAAATTGCGCATCCCCGAGTCAAAGGCCAAGTCGACTCCGTAGCACTCGTTGTGGCTCGCGCTGACTCCCACCCCTTCGCGTTTGCTGGCAAATTGACGGATAAAATTGCGTCGTCTCACCCGCTCCGCTGTCTGGTATACTTTTAAGCCAAACTCGTCCCCCACCACGAAATCATCCTCGCTTACCATCACCAGGAGGTGAAAATCTTCCGGCAAATCCGCGTAGGTTTTCAGCCGCCCACCGGTGAGGGGTCCCGTACCGGGGGAGCACAAGAGGGCTGCCTGAATCGGTGGAATGCCGTAGGCCTCAAAGTTGACGGCCAGATCGGCCGTGATGACCCCACCGTAGGAATGCGCGATAAAGGTCAGTTGGGACCAGTCCGCCTCGATGCTGGTTTGCGTGGTCAATTCCTGCTGGGCGTCGATTAGGGCCTGGGCCACGTTCGCAGCAAAATCATCCGGTCGGGGGCTGAAGATATTTTCCTGAGATCGGAAGAGCACAACGTCTGAACTCCAGTCACGTCCGCACATCTCGTATGC
>CALCCH010000757.1 GCA_937899855.1 uncultured Saprospirales bacterium
GTACCGGGCATCATCATGGTGTAGGTAGGCGTGGCACTGCTGGCATCGTCAAAAGAGCCACCCGTTGCCGTCCAGCTGTAAGTGCTGAAACCGGCGGGGTTGGTGCTCAGGGCTACGGGTTCACCGGGGCAAACCGAGCCGCCCCCGTTGATGCTAACCGTGGGGCTGTCGAAAACGTCAAAACCAGCGCCCGTCACGTCGAGGGCGCCACAGATCATACCGCCTCCCTGCACCAGCAGGGCATTGACGTCAAAGCCGGTGCTTACTCCGATCTGAATGATGGAGAGATCGAGGGTGCTGGGATCGTAAATAAGGGTGTGAATGGTGTAGCTTCCCGCGGTATTGATCGTAAACTCGGGGCTACTGTTGGTGGCTTGAATGACCAGACCGGGGCCGGAGGTCAGCACAAAAATCGTTTGGTAACCAGCCGGTACCACGGCATTGCCGTCGGGCGTGGCGCTGATGGTGGTGCTGCCACCGTCCAGACAAGCGTCGTGCGGATCGGGGCTCAAACCACCCGCGAGGGCCGGACAACACTCGCTATCAATAACGATACTTCCACTGCCAAAACAGCCCGTGGAATCGTCAGTAACGTCTACCGTGTAGGTGCCGGGAGAAAGATCAACAATTGTGGGCGTCGTTTCGCCATTGCTCCAGGCGTAGGAATAAAAACCAGTGCCGCCCGTTACGAAAGCGGTGGCCGTACCGTTGGAATCACAGGTCACATTGGTACCCATGACGCTTACCGTCAGTTGATCGCCGAGGGAGTTGACGGTTACCGAGCCTTCAGCCGTACAGCCATTCGAATCGGTGACGGTCACGGTGTAGGTGCCAGCGGCCAGTCCCGTAGGATCGGGTACCATGGCGCCATTGCTCCAGAGGTAGGTGTAGGGAGGTACTCCCGTCATCACGCCGACGTAAGCCGTTCCGTTGTTTTCGCCACAATCGGCATCGGTACTGGAGGTCATGATCCAGAGGCCCTCGGGAGAGAGCTCTACCGTTTGGCTGGCTTCGGCGCTACAGCCGTTGGCATCGGTCACCGTTACGCCGTAGGTTCCCACGCTCAGGCCAACTGCGATGTCGGTCGTCTGGCCATCGCTCCACAGGTAGGTGTAGGGGGGAGTGCCGTTGGAGGCAATCACCGTGGCGGTGGCATCCTGGCTGCCGGTACAGGTCTCAAAGCTGGCCGTGGTAAACAGCGAAATGGCGGGTCCCGCGGGTACGTCGACGGTGGCCGTGGCTTGGCAGCCCAGGGCATCGGTGACGGTCACGGTGTAGCTGCCGGGGGCCAAACCGGTGGCTTCTTTGGTCGTTTGTCCATCGTCCCATAAGTAGCTGTAAGGCTCGGTACCCAGCATCGCCGATACGATGGCGACGCCGGAATTGGAGCCTTCGCAGGCGGCGATGGCGGAAGTCATCAGCCAAATGCCTTCGGGATGCAGCTCGACGGTACCCGTGGCCGTAGCGGTACAGCCTTGGGTATCGGTGACCGTCACGGTGTAGGTGCCCACACCGAGGCCCGTAGCTTGGGCGGTGGTTTGTCCACTGCTCCAGGCGTAGGTATAACCGGGAACGCCATTGAAGGCGATGGCTTCCAGAACGCCGTTGTTGCTCACCTCACAAGTCGTGTAGGAGGGTTGCGGGCTGATCAGGACGCCCAGGTTGGAGCTGGCGCAGGAGTCGTTGGCCATGCCTTGCTGTTGGTCGGAATAGAGGTACAGGGCTCCATCCTGAAACTCGCCCAACTCGGTGAGCAAGTCAAAAGGATCGGCCTGCCCCGACATCAGTTGGTAGGGGCTTACTTCGGGGTGGAAGGCGTCCGAGGCGTGCATCGGCCCGCTCCAGAAGAGGAGGGCGAGGACGAGTGGGGACCACCAGGGGTAGCTGGTGACCTGGTCCTTAAAATAGGTTTGTAGGGTAAATATCCGTTTTTTCATGAAATCATAAGTTTTGCAAAAAAATTGGCTGTCTATACCGACCGAGTCAACGGCTTTCACCGCGAGCAAGGGATGGTTCGCATCACGAAGTTTTCGGTTTCGGGAAAATGGTGATTGATTGTCAAATGGTATTTTCCGGGCAACGGCTTTTTCACGGGTTGGCCCCAGCAGCCCATCGGGCTTCGGACCGGGTTTGGTCTACGCGTTAAAACGTACTTTGTTGGGTTAGATTCGAATGCAGTGTGCTACTTTGGCTTGTAATGATCCGTTTATCCGGTGGATTCGCTTTTTAGACTGCTTTGTTATTTTGGCGGGAGTGGTACTTATAGATCAACACACGAAATCATCACCATCCCAAAATTAGGAAAAAGCAGGCGCATTCTCAAATCTTCGGAACCGCTTAAAACGATTTACGACAAACTATTTCAAAGGAAAGCTAAGATTCTAGATCGTGGTGATTTACGGTATCGGGAAAATACTCCTTCAATTTGGAACTTTTTTGGCTAAAATTCAGGTATTAAGTCCATTATTTTGAGCCAAAAGCTTCATTTTCTGATTCGTATCCTCGATTTACCATATGGCAAAGTTAAAAATTAAGGCGAAGGACCTGCGTCGTCTCGGCTTGGCAAAGGGGCCACCGAGTGGCATCGCGCTGGAAATTTTACGCCAGCACCACCGCCACACGCCACCCGCCGAAGCCCTGGAGCAACTCGCCGCCGTAATGGCCCGGCCCGGTACCTACCTCGAAGACGCCGTCTGGTCCCGTCTGGCCCAATTGCTCCACACCCCCGTCACCGCCCGGCCCGCCAACATCGAGCTGGCCGAGCGCGCCATCCCCTACCGCAGCTTTGGCGGAGCCGCCATCGCCGAGGGCGCCCACCAACAAATGGAGCTCGCCATGCGCCTCCCCGTCAGCACCGGTGGTGCCCTCCTGCCCGATGCCCACCGGGGCTACGGCCTCCCCATCGGTGGCGTACTGGCCACCGAAAACGCCATCATCCCCTACGCCGTCGGCCTCGACATCGGCTGCCGGATGTGCCTCAGCATCTTCGCCATTTCCTCCCAATCACTGGATGAAGCAAACAAAACTTACACAAAACTGCTACGCGATAACACACGCATTGGCCGGAAAACTTTAGCCGATACAAACGAAGATGAAGTCCTCGCCCGCCCCCTTTACCATCAGATTCCCCTGTTGCGACAACTACAGGGGAAGGCCCGCCAGCAAATCGGCTCCTCTGGCTCGGGCAACCACTTCGTCGAATTTGGCAGCGTCGAAATCACCGAGGGCGCCCCCCAACTGGGCGTGGCGCCGGGTCACTACCTGGGGCTGCTCAGCCACTCCGGTTCGCGAGGCATCGGGGCGGGCATCGCCCAGCACTACACCAAGATTGCGATGCAGCGCTGTCCCCTCCCCACCGAAGCCAAGTCCCTGGCCTGGCTCGACCTCGATTCCGAAGCGGGGCAGGCCTACTGGTTGGCCATGAACCTGGCCGGCGACTACGCTTCGGCTTGCCACCATCACATCCACCGCCGCATCGCGGGGGCGCTGGGGGAAAATCCCATCGGGCGGGTCGAAAACCACCACAATTTTGCGTGGAAAGAAACGCGGGTCGATGGCCGCGAATGGATCGTACACCGCAAGGGGGCCACGCCGGCTGGTCGCGGTGTACTGGGCGTGATTCCCGGATCGATGACCGCCCCGGGTTTTATCGTTCGGGGTAGGGGAGCGGCCGAGTCCCTAGCTTCCGCTTCGCACGGAGCGGGGCGGGCGATGTCCCGCCGCAAAGCCAAAAATACCCTCAACCGCAAAGCGGTGCGGCAACAATTGAAAAAGGCGGGTGTCCACCTGATCGGCGGCGGCATCGATGAGGCTCCCCAAGCCTACAAGGACATTCACGAGGTGATGAAACAGCAACGGCAATTGGTTGAGGTCATCGGGCGCTTCCAACCCCGGATCGTCCGAATGGATCAAGGCTAGTTGCGCAGTGCTCCGGCACGGGCTAGGATCGCCCGGTGAATGCGCTGGACTTGGGGGATGAGGAGTTGTTGTCCATCGTTTTCGATCAGGTAATCCGAGCGTTCCCCCTTTTCCGCTTCCGGCAGTTGCTGCGCCATACGCGCTTCCACCGCCTCGATGGTAATCCCGTCGCGTTGAATGACCCGTTCGAGGCGCAGGGCACGCGGTGCCCTTACGCAGATGATTTGATCCAACTGCTGGTAGGAGCCACTTTCGAAGAGGAGGGCGGCCTCCTTGAGGGTGTAGGGGGCTTTGGTCTGCGCGGCGTGCCAGGCCAGGCTGTCGCGGGCCACGGCGGGGTGGACCAGGGCGTTGAGGAGGGCCAGTTTGCGCCGATCTTGGAAGACGATCTGGGCCAGGTGCTGCCGCTGCAATTGCCCCTCGGCGTCGTAAGCGGCCTCGCCAAACAGTTTCCTGATGCCGGCGACGAGGGCTTCGTCCTCTACCATCAGTCGTTTGGCGGCGGCGTCGGCGTAGTACACGGGGATGCCGAGGGTCGCAAATATTTGACAAACCGTACTTTTTCCACTGCCAATGCCTCCGGTAATTCCAATTTTTAAACGCATGCCGTACCAATCTGATGTGCCGGGAAGGTATCTGAAATTGCTTAAAACACCAAAAAAGCCGGCGCTTTGCCCAAATTTTTCACCACGGAGCCGCCCAAAGCGCGAATTGGCATTTTTTTCGTCAAAAAATATTGCTAGCTTACTGTGTATCGGCATGAGTAAACTTTTACAATACCCCCTACTGCTCTTTTTCCTCGGCGTAGTGCTTCGAGCACCGGCCCAGGACCTCCACTTTTCCCAATATTACCACAGTCCGCAAAACCTCAATCCCGCCCTGGCCGGTGTCATGGCGGCGGATTACCGCATCAGCAGCCTCTACCGCAGCCAGTGGCAATCGGTGCCGGTACCTTACCTGACCTATACGGGCTCTTTCGACCTGAAGTACTTCCTACCCCGGCACCGGGAAGGCTTTTTGGGTGGGGGCCTGCTCTTCAATTACGATCGGGCGGGAAGCGCCCGTTGGCGAGTGGCTCACCTGGGTCTCAGCCTCAACTATTCCCGGGCGCTCAACGAGGGCGACATCCTCACGGCGGGTTTCCAGATTGGACGGGCCCAGCGCGCGCGCAACGTCGGGGCCCTCACCTTCGCCAATCAGTACGACGGCGAACAATTTGACCCTAACCGGGCCACGGGCGAGGACAACCTACAGGACAATGGCTTTGGCTACACGGATCTTAGCGTGGGGCTCAATTGGAATTTTACCCGCCGCCGGGGACGTGGGGTAGGTACTTCCAGCGGTAACCTGGGCCTCAGCATCGCCCACGTCAACCAGCCCGAATTGGGCGTTTACACCAGTACGCGGCCCCGCTTGCCCGCGCGGATCACGGTTTACAATTTTGGCTGGATCGAATTGCCCGGCTCGGAGCGGCTCGACCTGTTTTACAGCGTCTACGGCACCGTGATGGGGACCTCCAACGAGGCCATGCTGGGGGCGGACCTACGCTATCACCTCGATGCGGCTTCGGGTAAAAAAGTGGCCCTGTCCCTGGGCTTACACTACCGACCCGTCGGCATCAACGATGCGCTTTTTCCCGTGCTCAAGGTTTTTTACGAAAGCTGGACCGTCGGTTTTTCCTACGACATCAACCTCTCCGAATTTCGAGTGGCCACGGATGGCCGGGGTGGCCCCGAAGTGTCGGTCATCTATACCATCACCACCGTCAAGCCACTGAAAACCTTTCGCGCTTGTCCGATTTTTTAGTTTTACCGCGTCCAAGCCCATTTTGCATGAGATATACCCTCCTTTTTGCCCTCGCTCTGCTGCTCTTCCCCCTCGCGCTGGGGGCCCAGCACTTTCGCGCCCTGCGCAAGGCGGCCACCAAGGCGCTCCGGGCTAAGGATTACTACTCGGCCATGGAGTACGCCCGGATGGCCTTGGAAAAGGCCCCCGGGGATGGGGAGGCGCAGTTTACCTACGCCGAAGCCGCGCGGGCTTATAAGGCCTTTGACATCGCCGAGGGGGCCTACCGCGACTTGCTGGTTTCGCCAGCGCGGGAACGTTTTCCCCAGGCCCGTTTTTATTTGGGGGAGGTCTTGCGATCGCAGGGCCGCTATTTGGAAGCGGAGCGCGCTTATGGGGAATGGTTGTCCACAGCCCCACAGTCGGCCCTGGCCGAGACCGCGCGCCTCCGGATCGAACAGTGTCGCTGGGCGGAGCGCAAGCGAGAAGGGTATGAGGACAAGCCCTCGGAAGTCAGCGTGCAAGCGCTCAAAAAATCGGTCAATACCCCCCATTCGGAATTTGCTCCCCTGATGCGGGGCGACACCTTATATTACACCTCCTTTCGCTTTCCCAACCGGACGGATACCCACGATCCGGCCCGTCGGATTAGCAAGGTCCTGTACTCCGTCCGAGCCGCCCGCGGTCGGACCCTGCCCCGCCGCTTCAACGAAAGCGACAAACACACCGCTCACCTCACCTTTAGCCCCCGTGGCGATCGCCTCTACTACACCATCTGCGAATACTTACCCGACCAAGTCGACATCCGTTGTACTCTTTACGAGCGCCGAAAAGACCGCCGGGGGCGCTGGGCCAAGCCCAAGAAGCTCCCCGAACCCCTCAACCTGGAGGGCTACACCAGTACCCATCCGCACTGCGCCTACGACGAGCGGCTACAAAGCGAGGTTCTGTATTTTGTATCGGACCGGCCGGAAGGGCAGGGGGGCCAGGACCTGTGGTACTGTCCGCGCGATTCGACCGGAGCCTGGGGGACGGTGCAGAACCTCACGGAACTCAACAGCGTGGCCGACGAGCTGAGCCCTTTTTACGATCCCCACACCCAACAACTGTCTTTTGCCTCCGAGGGCCACGGCGGTTTTGGTGGGGTAGATCTGTTTCGCAGTGAGTGGTCGGCCGAAACGGGGCAGTGGGCGGCGCCCCAAAATCTGGGACTGCCCTTCAATAGCAGCTACGACGATCTCTACCTTTCCTACACGGCCGATACTACCGTGGCTTATCTCGTCTCCAATCGGGAGGGAACGCAGTACCTCGACCGGGCGAACAAAAGTTGTTGTTACGATATCTTTCGCGTCAAAATGCCCGTTGCGGACGAGCCGCTGCTCGCGGATTCGGTGGTCGTATTAGCGGAGGCCCCGGACAGCCTCTGGACCGACCCCATCAGCGCTTCGCTGGAGCCGGCGCTTCCCGCCCCCAAGCCCGAACCCACCACTCTTGAAGATTTTTTGCCCCTGGCCCTCTACTTTGACAACGACGAGCCCGACCGCCGGACCCGCCGGACGACTACCCGCAAGACCTACGGCGAGAGCTTCGACCGCTACTACGCCCAAAAGGCGACCTACCTGTCGGAATACACGCGGGGTTTGGAAGAGGAGGAGCGCTGGACGGCGGAAGAACGGATGGAGGCAGTCATTCGCGAGGAAGGCTTTCGGCACTGCGAGAGGCTGGGGAAATTCTCCGAAATCCTGCTGGAGCGTTTGGAGGCGGGCGAAAAGGTAGAAATCTTTATCAAGGGCTTTACCAGTCCCCGCGCCAACAGCGATTACAACTTGAGGTTGGGGCAACGGCGGATCAGTAGCGTTCGCAACCATTTTTTCCAATACCGCGAAGGCATTTTCCTGCCCTACCTCAATCGTGGCCAACTGATCCTGTCGGAAAAATCCTTCGGGGAGACCTCCGCCGATCAATCGGTCAGTGCGGACCTCGCGGACCGGCGCAATTCCATCTACAGCATCGGCGCGGCTCGCGAGCGACGGGTCGAAATCCTGGAAGTCATTCGCGATAAATTCGAGAAAAAATAATTCCTTTTTTTAACATTTTACTTTCCCATCATGTGAGCCTCATATGAGCCAATGTCCTATTGCCTTAGGGCTTGTAAACCAGTTTATTCGTATTTTTGGGTAGTTTTTGCATGTCGTTAAAATTATATTTGTTAAGTTTTTAACCAGTTGATAATCAGTTCTTTGCGGCATTGTATTTGTGCGAAAGTCAGTACTTAGACGACTGATTTAGGATTAATCTAATACGACGACATATGCTACGCTTTTACACCCAAATGCTGCTGGTATTCCTATGCTCCATAGGAACCGCGACGGCGCAGGTTACGGTAGATTTTACGGCCAATCGTACTTCGGGCTGTGGTTTTCTCCAAGTTGGTTTTACTGATTTATCTTCTTCCAGTGCGGGCAATATTGTGGCCTGGAATTGGGATTTTGACGGTGCTACGGCGGGCGTACAAAATCCTGGCAACGTATTTAGTAATCCCGGCCGCTATACCATTTGTCTGAGCGTCACCGACGATCAGGGCAATACGGGGCAGGCTTGCAAGACCGACTACATCCAAGTATACACCGTTCCCGAACCCGACTTTGAAGCGGATCCGGAGGCGGGCTGTGCACCGCTGAATGTGGTTTTTACCGACCTGACCACGGCCGGTGAAGGAGCCATCACCGAACGCATCTGGGGGGTTGGTGGCGTCAATGGGGTCATCATCGACGATGGCTCGAGCCCTACCGTACAAAACGATTATCCACTCCCCGACAACTATACCATCAGCCTCACGGTGAGCGATGCCAACGGTTGTTCCAATACCGTGACCAAGAGCAACTACGTCCGGGTCAACCAGGCGCCGCCAATCGATGTATCGGCTGCCATTCGGGATGCTTGCGAGCCTCCCTTCGTCGTCGATTTTGTCAACAACGATCTCCGCCCCGACATTATCTACACCTGGGACTTTGGCGATGGCCAGACCTACACCGGTCCGACGCCACCGCCCATTACCTACAGCAATTCGGGGGTATTTGACGTATACGTCCGGGCCGAGGAGCCCAACTCGGGCTGCTTTAGCGAAACAACCCTCAGCGAATACATTCGAATCGATCCCGAAATTCAAATTCGGGCGGCGGCGGAGTCGGTGTGTATTGATGGTCGGATCATCTTTGAAGACTTGTCGGGCGTTCCGGTCGATAGTTTGGTTTGGGATTTTGGTGATGGGGTAGTAAGCAATGCCACGCGGCCCAATCACCGCTTTCGTACCCTGGGTTGTTTTACCGTGTCGGTTACCCGCTACGCTACCAATGGCTGCGTGACTACGGCGACTTATCCAACCTGTATTCAGGTCAACGACCGACCCGTGGTCGACTACACGATTGATCGTCCGATTGGTTGCGACCTGCCCCACGTGGTCACCCTCACTTCCACCACCCCCAACGCTGCCACCTGGGAGTGGAGCCTGGGCAATGGGACCATTAGCACGGAGGAGAACCCCACCATTTCGATCGAAAATTACGGTGTTTATCCCGTTTCGCTGCGCGTGGTGGACGTCAATGGCTGCGCCAGTCGTTTGCGGCGCGATTCCATCATCGTCCAGGAGCTCAATGCCGAAAAAGACTTTTTTGTACAGGTGGGCTGCGTGCCCCTCGACGTAACGCTGACGCAGGCCTCCATCTCGGTCGTGCCGATCGTCTCCTATTCCTGGGAGGTCAGCACGGCCGACGGCTCCGCGCCGGGCATCGTCTTTAGCTCCAGCTTGGAGACCCCCACCTTTACCCTGGCCGATACGGGCGCCTACAACGTGACCCTGGAAGTGACCAACAGCCTGGGCTGCGTCAATACCGAGACCTTCCCCTATTCCATCCTGGCGGGGATGCCACCAGTACCCAATTTTCAAGCCAGCGAAACCAATGTTTGCTACAGCGACGGGGCCAGTTTTGAAGACCTTTCCAGCGACTACACCAACGCCTGGCTCTGGGACTTTGGAGACGGGACCTTTTCCGAGGAACAAAACCCCCGGCACAATTTTCTCGATACCGGCTACTACGACGTCACCCTGACGGCACTGCACTACGGCTGTCCCGCCACGGTGACCATTGATGATGTGGTCCGGTTTTTACCTCCGATTTCCAACTACATCAACGATTTGAGTTGTGATCGCAGTCTCGATCGGACCTTTACCGCCATTTCGGTGGGCGCCGATTCGGTGTACTGGGATTTTGGAATCGAAAACACCGCTACCGATACGTCGACGGCAATTC
>CALCCH010000758.1 GCA_937899855.1 uncultured Saprospirales bacterium
GCTACGGGTGGCGGCGTCTGGAAAACCGAAGACGGGGGGCGTTCCTGGGAAGTCCTCTCGGATGGCTATTTTGGGGGCTCCATCGGCGCCATCGCCGTCAGTGACGCCGATCCCAACGTCATCTACGTCGGCGGTGGCGAACAGACCGTTCGGGGCAACGTCTCCTCGGGTTCGGGCGTGTGGAAGTCGGTCGATGCGGGAGCCACCTGGACCAGTATCGGCCTGCCCCAATCCCGGCACATCTCCCGCATTCGCATCCACCCCCAGGACCCCAATTTGGTGTACGTAGCGGTATTGGGCAACCTTTACAAGTCGCAGGAAGAGCGCGGCGTTTACCGCAGTAAAGACGGTGGTGCCAGCTGGGAAAAAATACTCTACGCCAATGCCGATGCCGGTGCCATCGACCTCACCTTTGACCCCACCAACCCACGTATCCTTTACGCCAGCACTTGGCGGGTAAGACGAACGCCCCACAGCCTGTCGAGTGGTGGGGAAGGATCGGGCTTGTGGAAGAGCACCGATAGTGGGGATACCTGGACCGAAATTACGGACCACGAAGGCCTGCCCGAGGGCCCCATCGGAATTGCTGGCATTGCGGTATCGCCCGTAAATCCACAACGGGTATGGGCCATCATCGAGGCCCCGGAGGGCGGAGTTTTTCGCTCGGAGGACGGTGGACAAAAGTGGAAAAAAATCAATGGGGAGCGCAGTTTGCGACAGCGAGCCTGGTACTACACCCGCATCTACGCCGATCCTCAGGATGAAGACCTGGTGTACGTGCTCAACGTCCGCTACCACAAATCCAAAGACGGTGGCAAGACCTTTAAGTCCTTTCGCTCCCCCCATTCCGACCACCACGACCTCTGGATTGCCCCCGAAAATCCACAGCGCATGGTCATTGCCGACGATGGAGGCGCTCAGGTCACCTACGACGGTGGCGAGACCTGGTCGACCTACCACAACCAACCAACGGCCCAATTTTACCGGGTCAGTACCGACGATAGCTTTCCCTACCGCATCTACGCCGCCCAGCAGGACAACAGTACCATCCGCATCCGGCACCGCAGTGATGGCGGCAGCATCGGGGAGCGCGATTGGGAACCGACCGCGGGAGGAGAATCCGCACACATTGCGGTGGATCCCCTGGACAACGAAATTGTATACGGTGGCAGTTACGGTGGATTTTTGACCCGGATGGATCACCGTACCGGATTTAACCGAGCCATCAACGTTTGGCCCGTCAATCCCATGGGTTACGGTGCGGAGGGCATGCGGTACCGCTTCCAGTGGAATTTTCCGATCTTTTTCTCCCCTCACCAGCCCAAGCGTCTCTACGCAGCCTCCAATCACCTCCACGTCTCCGAAGACGAGGGGCAAAGCTGGACCATCATCAGTCCCGATCTGACCCGCAACGATAGCACCAAGCTTCGGACTTCGGGGGGCCCGATCACCCAGGATAATACCTCGGTGGAGTACTATTGTACCATTTTTTCGGCCGTGGAATCGCCCCGGGTGCCGAACCTGCTGTGGGTGGGTTCGGATGATGGCTTGGTCCACCTTAGCCGCGATGGGGGGCAGCAGTGGAAGAACGTAAGCCCACCCAGCCTGCCCGAATGGTCCCAAATCAACAGCATCGAGGCCGACCCCTTTCACGACGGCGGCTGCTACCTGGCCGCTACGCGCTACAAGCTCGGCGACTTTCAGCCCTACCTTTTTTACACCCGCGATTTTGGCCAAACCTGGACCCGCATCGATCGCGGCATTGGGGCGGAGCATTTTACGCGCGTCATTCGTGCCGACCCACAGCGGGAAGGGCTGCTGTACGCCGGTACGGAGCATGGCGTATACCTCTCCTTCGACAACGGGGCCAACTGGCAGCCGCTCCAGCTCAACCTCCCCATTGTCCCCATTACGGATTTGGTCCTCAAAAACGATAACCTCATCGCCGCCACGCAGGGGCGCAGCCTCTGGATCATCGATGATTTGACTCCCCTACACCAGGTACGGACCGACTGGGCCGATCGTGATTTTTGGCTTTACCAGCCCCAGCCGAGCTACCGCATGCGGGGCAGCCAGCAAAAAAATCCCCGCGGAGCGGGCCTCAATCACCCCGGTGACCTGATGGTCTACTACTACCTTTCCGAACTGACGGACAGCACGGAGGTGGTACTGAGTTTTCACGAGACCAATGGTGATTTGATCCGCTCGTATTCGAACCAGGCCACCGAAAAGGACGAGCGGTTGGACTGTGAGGTAGGCAGTAATTTGCGTCTGTGGGACAAGCGTTATCCGGGGGCCAAAAAATTTGAGGGGATGGTGTTGTGGTGGGCCAGTTTGCGGGGCCCACGCGCCGTTCCCGGCGATTATCAGGTGCGTCTGATGGTCGACAGTGTAGTTCAGGAACAACGCTTTGAGATTGTGGCGGATCCCCGTTCGAAGGCGGAGGCCAGTGATTTCCAGGCCCAGTTTGATTTTATCCGCGACATTCGGGACAAAATGAGCGAGGCCCACCAGGTCATCATCGACATTCGAGAAATCCGCGGACAACTGCGTCAATTCACCACCCGGCTGAGCAAGAGCGAACGCGATCAATTGATCGCCGATGCGGCAGCGGCGATTGATTCCAGCATGACGGCAGTGGAGGAGCAATTGTACCAAACCAAAAATCGCAGCCCTCAGGACCCCCTCAACTATCCCATCAAACTGACCAATAAATTGGGTCACCTCAACTCCCTCACCGGTATTGGCGATTATCCCCCAACCGCGCAGGCCCTGGCGGTCAAGGCGGAGCTGGAGGCTTTGATTGAGGTACAGTTGGAACGCTGGGCACTGATCCAGCAACGGGATTTACCGGCCTTTAATCGGCTGGTGAGGGAGCAACAAATCGACCTGATCGCCCTACCGCCGGAGGAGCCCTAGGGTAAACAACAAAAAATACCTGCCCTCAGGGGCAGGTATCTTCACTAGAGAGGTTGATTTTTTAAGAGCCTTCCAATTAAACTCTACGAGTGGCTATGTAGCTACCACTCTACATTTACAAGTAGTCCGTGTGTTTTATGAAAATTTGGAAAATATAATATTAAATGGTTGATACAATTTTCATCTGAAAACAAATGTATGGACACTTATACTAGGATCGCCTAACAAAGGTAATACTTTTACTCCAATATAGCCAGCCCTTTTAAAAAATACCTTATTTCTTTAAAGCACTGACAATCAAACATTTGCGAAAATTACTAAAAATTAATTAGCACCCAATGTAGCCGCGGTAGCGGAAAGGGCTGGGCTGTAAAAAAAAACACCTGCTCTTTCGAACAGGCATTTTTTCACTAGAGAGGTTGATTTTTTATCTTTAAGCGAGTGCTATTCAATTGCCAATCCACTCAACTCGCGATCGAGCGGGATTAAAGTGGTGGTGTGTAGATTTCTCAAAGCTGTTGTGGTAACTTTCTCTAAGTCTGGGGATCAGAACCATTTCGGCTGATGTACAATAGTACAGGAATAAAAGCCAGAAAAAATAACAAAAAGTCATGGCGTACCCCCACCATTATCACAAGCTATGGCAGGGCATTTTTACTTACAGTGCTGACTATCAATATTTTATAAAAAATATAACTATATTTTTACGACTCAAAAATCTTTAAAAACGGTGACCAAACAAAAAAAATACCTGCCTTTCGGCAGGTATTTTTCGAACTTAACATTGATAGGTGTTATTTCCGCTTAGTTCTTGATAAGAACAATCAAATTACTCGGAGATAAACGGTGGGGGATCTACGACGATTCCACCCTTAACCATTTTCGACATGCGGCCGTCGATCATCTGATTGTTGTTCAGTTTTGTTGCGATTTGTTGCAGAGCACTTTTTGCGTTTTTCATGATCCTAGTTTTTTGTTTTTTGAATTAATTCGGTTCCTTACAATTGTAATCTATTTTGTTGTTCATTTCCGATTACAATACAATGATAAGGTGAAATAGGACCCGCTCCACCATCAAAATCGCGATGTTTGAACGCAGCATTTTTCGGCGCTTTTTAAATATCAAAAAATACAAATCTCTCAAAATCAACACTTTAACACAAATAAAAAATTTTCCGCATACAATTTTTGGCCCCTTTCTTGTACTGATAAGGCCTTCCTTTTTGGGGGGAAAAGCGAGCCGGACCCCGAAATTTT
>CALCCH010000759.1 GCA_937899855.1 uncultured Saprospirales bacterium
TTACGAGGTCGGGGTCCGGGTTGGGGGGGGGCGGGGGGGGTGGAGCGGTTCCGCGAAATTTTTCGCTCAGGTTTTTCCGGGTAAACGCTACGAGATCTCTAAAGCAAGTGCCCTGCTTGTCAAAGACCTTTTGTTCTTTGCGGTGGGTTTGGAGGCCATCCTGGGATTCTTTCCAGTCGTTTTGGTAAGCGAGGAGGAGGTTGGTGGCGCTCCGCCGATCGAACAAGCGTTGCAGATTGGGGTAATCCTTGCTTTGTAGGTCGCACAGCATCCGACTGATGTTGATAGAGTTGGGGCCCAGACCGGCGGGACAGCAGGTGCCCTGGGCAAACAGGAGCGGTGGCGAGCGCGCGCAGAGGAGCAAGACGAGGAGGGTTCGCATGGGAATCAATAAATCTTGGTGTACAGATCGCCGTCGACGACCCGAAACGAATTGCCTTTAATGTCTTCGATAAAAAAGACCTCATCGAGTTCGTTGCGGGCAAAAATTTCCAGACGTACCAATTTGGTATTGATTCGGGAGGCTTGGTAACTGCAATTGCTACAGTCCGTAGAGCGAAAGCGGTTGTCGGGCAGGAAGGCCCACTCGACGTCACCATTTTACCAACTGCCCAGGAGCTTGCGCTCCACCGAAGCTGCACTAAACGGTAAGGTCAATGCAACGGCGACGGCAGCCACCAGTATGAATACGAGTCCTTTTCTCAGGAGGGGGGGATTCTCCCGGAAAAAGAACAGCCAGATAGTGAGTAGAGAAGCAGTGACGGCAATGATTGAAATCATTGCTCGGTAGTTTGTTTCTCACAAGTCGCACCCTAAGTTAATAAAAAAAAGGCGAGGCCAAAAAAGAAAAGGAGTAGATGGTGAAAAAAAATTCGCAGCATTTGTGATTTTTAGGTGGATCCCGACACTAATGGGGTAAATAAAATCGCGGCCCAGCCAGCATCGACGTGACCCAAGAAGCAGCCTTTATCCAGACCATCCAGCAATACCGCGGCATCCTCTACAAAGCCGCGGCGCTGTACACCGATCGCCCCGAAGACCGGGAGGACCTGATGCAGGAGATCCTCTACCAGCTCTGGAAATCCTACGGCTCCTTCCGGCAGGAAGCGGCGCGCAGCACTTGGATTTACCGCGTGGCCATGAACGTTTCCATCCACTACCTCAAACAAAACCGCAAACGCCCCCGCACCGTCGCCCTAGCCCCCGAACTACTGGAGCGCGCTGCGCCCCCGGACGAGGCGGAGCAGTCCCGATGGGACAATATCCGCCGCCAGATCGACACCCTCAGTCTGCTGGAGCGGGGCATCGTCCTACTTTACTTAGAAGACAAAAGCTACCGGGAGATCGGCGCCATCGTGGGGCTATCGGAAAGCAATGTTGGTACGCGGATGGCACGCATCAAAGCCAAACTCAAAAAAAGAATCACCGAAAAAAAGCAAGCATGAGTATCGAAGGATTAAAGCAAGCATGGGACGCCCTCCCCGGCGAAACGGCCTCCGAGGCCCTGCGCCCCACCCGCATCCAAAACGCGTTGCGCGCGCGCTACCGCCGTGGCATTCACCGTACGATGCTCCTCGAACTGGGGCTACTGCTGGTGTACGGCTACTTCGTTGGCCTGAGTCTGTTTCGCTTCGACCACCTGGAAAAACCCTACCTCGAAATCCTGGCCCTCGGGGCGGTCGCGACGCTGGGCTATCTGATCCTGCTCCAACTCATCCGCTTGGTCGGGCTCTTCCGTTTTGCCTACGCGGAGCAGTCTTACGTCGAGGTGCTGGAGGGCCTCGCCCGACAGCGCATTCGCCACGAGCGTTTCCGCCTGACCAAGCTGGTGCTGAGCTACCTCCTGCTGATCGTCGTGGCCATCCTCCAAGTCAAAATTTACAACGAATACGATCTGGTCCGCGAGCCCCGTTTCTGGTGGACGCTCCTCCCCCTCAGCTTGGCCTTCCTACTCTTGGTCCGCCACCGGATTCGAAAATACCACCAAAAAGCCATCAGCGCCGCCGAGCGTACGCTCCGCGAATTGGAAACCTAGCCCACTCGCTACCGAATCCCCCGACTTTATTGTTACTCCGTTCCTTCCTCCTGGTCTACCCACGAGCGGGGACCGGTTTTGCCTCCCCTCAAATCTTTTCGTCATGAAAAACATCCCCTGGGAAAAAATCACCGAAATCGCCAGCCGCTGGTACGTCTTTGTCTTCCTCAACCTCTACGGCAGTGGAAAGATCGCGGGCGGACAATTTTACCGCCGGGGCGCCTTGCCCCCCGAAGTGGCCCAGACGACCCTGGAGCAGGCCACGGCCTACGAACTGGCTTGGTCTTTCATGGGCTATTCCTTTTACTACATCCTCTTTATCGGCAGTGCCCAAATCATTGGGGCCTGGCTCCTGCTCTGGGAACGCAGCAAGCTTTTGGGGGTGATGATTCTGCTTCCCATCATGGTCAACATCATCGTTTTCGATCTCATTTTTTTGGAAGTCAAAGACGCCCTGGTCAATGCCCTGCTCTACTTTGGGATGCTGTTGTACATCCTGTACGCCAACCGCTCCCGGATCGCCTCCGCCTGGTGGGCACTGACGCAGCGGTCGGACGGGATGGTGGAGGACAGGGGGCCAGCGCGGTGGCAGCATTGGCTACTGGCCCTGCTGCTCATGGCCCTGGTCTTTGGCCTCGATCAGTTGTTGGTGAACGTGGTTCGTTCCCGTGGTTAGATTATCTTGAAGAATAGTCGATCAGCAAACAGTTGGTGGCCATTCGAAAGCTTCCTTCTACCAGGTGGTTTGTCTTTGGAATAAATTAGTATCTTGACTACTCGCCATACTGTACCCAGCCATGGACCAGCTACTCGATCATGATGCTCCCAAGCCAAAACCAGCTCGGCTTTTCGCCCGATTATCCCTGCTCTTTGCCCTGCTCAGTGTAGGCATCACTTTGGTACTTATTTTTACCACGCCCGAAAAGGTCATGGCCAGTGATGCCGTACTACCGCCCGCTTTTCCTTGGCTTTACCAGGGGCTGTTGCTCACGGTGCCGCTCGGTCTGCTGTGTTCACTCACCAGTTTTCTACGGCGGGAGGCCCGGTCGGCCGTCCAAGTGCTGGGGCTGAGCCTCAATTTGCTGACCGCATTCCTCACGAGTGGACCGTATTTAGCGGCGCTAATGCTCGGCTAAGCCAAGCAAATTTGTTTAAATTGCTGGTCAAAACCCAATGCCTTATGAACAAGCCCCAGCCCCTATCCATAGCCGCCTACTTCCAAGCCGCCCGCGAACTCATCGCCCGCGAAGACCTTGCCCCACTGGCCGATTTGCACCTTGATCGACCGGAGTACTTCAATTGGGTGGAAGACATCTTT
>CALCCH010000760.1 GCA_937899855.1 uncultured Saprospirales bacterium
GTGGAATCCTTCTCACGGTGCGACTATTTTGTGGAAGATAGGGGCAAAATTACCCAGGGAAGTAAAAGTAAGTGGAATGTGTCGCTTTAATCAAGCGGGGAAGTAAAAATTTTGGGAAAACGGGATACAGTAATTAAAAAAACGTGTTGCCAACGGCCGTTGGCAACACGTTACTTACAAGTATTATCGCTCATCAAAAATTCTCTCTAGCCTTAAGCAAAGTGGGAGTTTGTCACGAAAAGTAAAATGTGCCCCTTTAATTACCCGGCGTACAGTGTGCGTATGTTTATTTGTTGGATTCGGAAACCAGGTAAATTGTCAATCGTTTTTTTGTTCCCCACGAACATGAAAACAGTACACTTTTCGGACAAACTCCCTATTGAGCATTATTAATCATTTACTTTTAATTGTTTACTTTTAATCATTTGCTAGTGATGTTACCATCTCCGTGCCATGGATTAAATAGCTGATTATCATCATAATACAAATAATTAATTTTTATTAATTTATTCCATTTTGAAAAATAATTCCCAAAATGGGAACAATTCCAAGAATTTTGAGCACTGCTGACTAACCGGAGAATCTGGCACAACTTTGGGAACTTACTTAACAATTGATACTCCCCTCGCTCCTCCCGCTCCCTTTGTACCAAACAATAAACTACCAGTATGAAATCAGATTCGACTGCGGTCCGCATATTTGTCGTGGAGGATGACCCCATGTATCAGAAAATGGTCCGCTACCTCATGGAGATGAATCCCGACCACGAAGTACACTGCTTTAGTAGTGGTCAGGAATGTATCGAAAACCTCTACCGCCAACCCCAAATCATTTCCCTGGATTATTCCCTGCCCGACATGACCGGTGCCGAAGTCTTGCAAAAAATCAAGGCCTTTGACAAGGATACCGACGTCATCATTCTCTCCAGCCAGCAGGACGTGTCGACGGCCGTCAAACTGCTGCGGGAAGGCGCTTACGACTACTTGACCAAGGACAGCGAGACCAAAGAGCGGCTGCTCCATCTGCTCCAACGCATCGATCAGCGCCGGGCCCTCCGGCTGGAAGTTAGCGAGTTGCGGGCGGCTCTGCAGAGCAACTACAGCTTCCAGCGGAACATGATCGGCAACAGCCCCGTCATGCAGGAAGTCTTTAGAATGATGGAAAAAGCGGCACGCACCAACATCACCGTTTCGATCAGTGGTGCCACGGGGACGGGCAAGGAGGTGGTGGCCAAAAGCATCCACTACAATTCCGCCCGCAAAGCGGAGGCCTTCGTCGCCGTTAACATGAGTGCCCTCCCCAAAGTCCTTCTGGAAAGCGTTATTGTCGGCTACCAAAAAGGGGCCTTTTCCGGAGCCACCACCCGCAATCCGGGCCGTTTTGAGTTGGCGCACCGCGGTACCCTCTTCCTCGACGAAATCGGCGAACTGGACATCAAGCTCCAGGCAAAAGTACTGCGGGCCATTCAAGAGCGGGAATTCGTCCGCGTCGGGGGCACCAAGGCCATCAAATTCGACGCCCGCATCATCACTGCCACCCACCGCGACCTCGCCGAAGAGGTCCGCCGGGGGCATTTCCGCGAGGACCTGTACTACCGCTTGCTGGGCCTCCCCATTACCCTACCCGAACTCGCCAAACGGGGCAATGACATCCTACTGATGGCCCGTCATTTTCTGGACCACTTTACCCAACAAAACCAACTCCCCCAACTGGAACTGAGCAAGAAGGCCAAAAACAAATTGCTCAAATACCGTTTTCCGGGTAACGTACGCGAGCTCAAAGCCATCATCGAACTGGCCGCCGTCTTACACGATGGTGGACGGATCGACGCCGAGGACATCCGCTTCAATACGCCCAATCGCCCGCTGGAGGAAGCCCTCCTCGCCGGAGAAAAAACCTTCGAGGCTTACAAACACGAGATCATCCACCACTACCTCAAAAAGTACGACAACGACATTGGGCTGGTCGCCCGCAAACTCGACATCGGCAAGTCCACCATTTACCGACTCCTCAAAGACGAATCCAAAAATTCGTCCCTTTCCTTTAGCTCCTAAATCCTGGCCCATGTACCATTCTGACTGCGACAACGCCGCCATCCTCCGACAAATCGACGCCCTCTTCATTCCCGAAGGGCAGACCTTGATGCTCCTTTTTGGCGAAAAAAGCGGTACCGATTTCCCCACCCTCATCAAAGCCCTCGCGGCGCGCGGCCACTCCTTCTTTGGGGGCATCTTCCCCGGCATCATCGACGGGGACCGCCACCACGATCGGGGCTATCTGCTCAAATCCCTGCCACTACTGAGACCTCCCCTCCTGCTGCGCGGATTGGACTCGGCAGACTTTCAGGGCCCCGAACTATCGCGCGCACTCGCTCCCCTACGCGAGGCCGCCACCTTGCTCACCTTCGTCGATGGCCTGGCGGCCAACATTGCGCCTTACCTGAGCACCCTGTACCAACATTTTTCTCCCACGACTCGCTTTTTGGGCGGCGGCGCCGGTTCGCTGACGCTTCGCCAAGGCCCCTGTCTTTTTACCGAAGCGGGCTTGGTCCAGGATGCGGCCCTCATTGCGGCGGTGGATTGGGAGGTCGGCTTGGGAGTCCAGCACGGTTGGCACCAACTGCGGGGTCCGTTGGTCGCCACGCGGACGGAGCGCAATGTCATCTACGAGCTCAACTGGGAGAATGCTTTTGAAGCCTACGCCCGGGTGGTCAATGCCCAGTCCGAGGAAAACATTCGGCCGGAGAATTTCTTTTCCATCGCCAAGGGTTTTCCCTTTGGCATTTTTCGGGAAAAGGGAGAGGACCTGGTTCGGGATCCCGTGGCGGTGGGGGAAGCAGGGGAAATTATTTGCGTTGGGGAAATCCCGGAAAATGCCGTACTCTACATTTTGGAAGGCGAACCCGATCTGCTGATCCAAGCGGCCCAAGGAGCGACCCAGCACTGCTTGCGAGAGGCCCCGGAGACCATCCACGATACCCTGGTGGTCGATTGCATCTCGCGAGCCTTATTTCTCCAACAGGACTTCACGGCCGAACTGCGGGCCATCATCGCGCCCCTCACCACGGCCCACCCCAACCTACGGGCCCAGGGCGTCCTCAGCCTGGGCGAGATTTCCTCCTACCGAGAGGGCTACCTGGAGTTTTACAACAAAACCTTGGTGCTGGGACTTTGGCACTGACGAACAGCAACGTAGCTTTCACAAACCATCTCTATGAAGGACAACATCAGCATCATTCAAGACATCTCGACCCTCTACGAATTATCCTTGGCGGTGGGAAAATCCCTCGATCTGGTCGAAAGCTGTAGTCACTTTCTCGACATCCTACTCCGCCGCAAAAACTTGTACCACGCCAGCGTGTGGCTCTTGGAACCCGAGGAGGAGGCGGAGCGGGCTCGTTACCACCTGGCCTACGCCAGTGCTCGGTACCCTCGCCACAGCCCAGCTCTGACCGTCGACGCCTACGTGCCGCGGCGACTGAGGCGGGAGGATAGCTTTGCCCTCCATCCCGACGAGCCCGACTACCAGCACGCTAGCACCGGAGCAAATGAGGAAGGGGGCAGCCACGCCTTTTTCCGGTTGGGCGAACTGGGGTTTCTACACCTTGCCTCCCTCCAAAACCACTTTCGGCAACGCAAAGAACTGGTCCAATTGCACAGCGTCATCCAACGCTTCACGCTCCACGTAGTCGCTTGTCAAACCCACGCCCGCCTGGTGGCCGCCAATACCCAGCGGGCAAAAATTCAACGGGATTTATTCGCCAGCGAAGCCAAACTCCGCAAAATCATCGATACCTCCCTGGATGCCGTAGTCACCATCGATGAGTGGGGGCGAATCACTGAATGGAATCAAAATGCCGAACGCATTTTTGGCTACTCCCGTAGCGAAGCCATGGGGCAGTCGATGACGGAACTGATCGTTCCGCCACAGCACCGCCAAAACCACCACTGGGGGATGCAGCATTTCCTAAAGACCGGTGAAGGTCCTGTCCTCAATCGACGCATCGAGATCACGGCCGTCGACCGCCAGCAGCGCGAATTTCCCGTCGAATTGAGCATCAGTCCCATCCAACTCGATGGTCGCTATTTCTTTAGTGGCTTTATCCGCGACATCACCGATCGCAAGGAGGCCGAAGCCGCCCTGCTCCAGGCCAAACAGGCCGCCGAACAGGCCCGATTGGCGGAACGACAGTTTCTCGCCAATATGAGTCACGAGATTCGCACCCCGATGAATGCCGTGATCGGAATGACCCACTTGCTCTACGAGACCCAACCCAATGCTTCCCAAAAAGACTACCTCGATGCCCTGCGCTTTTCGGCCGATAGCTTGATGGGATTGATCAACAACATCCTCGACCTATCCAAGATCGAAGCGGGCGAATTGGCCTTTGAGCAAAAGACTTTCGACCTCGCAGAATTGCTCCACGGCCTCCAACAAACCTTCCAATTCAAAGTCCGGTAATAACCCGTCAGCGTCACCATCGACATTGACCCTCAAATCTAAAATCAATTGATCGGCGACCTTACCCGACTCAATCAAATCCTCCCCAATCTGCTCGGTAATGCCGCCAAATTTACCCGCCGTGGTACGATCGGCATCCGTGCCCAATTGGTAGAGGCCAAGGCCGAACAATACCACCTGCAGTTTCGGGTCCACGATACCGGCATCGGCATCGACCCGGCTAAATTGGAGCTGATTTTCCAAAATTTTAAGCAGGCCGATCTGGATACCACCCGTAAGTACGGCGGTTCCGGTTTGGGACTGACCATCGTCAAACAGTTGGTGGAGTTGCAAGGGGGATCCATCATCGTGGAGAGCATTCCGGGACGGGGCTCCACCTTTTGCGTCAACCTTCCCTTCCAAAACTCGGGCAAAGCCGCCGATCGTGACCAAGCCCCCATCCCCGAACCGCGCGATATTGTCCAGACCCTCGCCGATCGCCGCTTACTGGTCGTAGAGGACAACCCCATGAATCAAAAGCTGATCGGCCGCATCCTCCAGCAGTGGTCCTGCGCGCATACGGTCGTCGCCGATGGCCACGAAGCTTGGCAGCGAAGTCAGGAACAGCGCTACGACTTGATCTTGATGGATATTCACATGCCGGAAATGGATGGGATCGAAGCTACGGTAGCCATCCGTCAGGATCGGAGCAACCCCAACGTGCGGACGCCCATCATCGCCCTAACTGCCGCCGCACTGCTCGACGAGCGCAACCGCGCCCTGGATGCGGGCATGAACGATTACCTCACCAAGCCTTTTTCTCCCGCCCAACTGCAACAGCTACTCCAGCGCTGGCTCGACCGCCAGCACCGTCCCGACCCTGCCGAAACGCCACCGTCGGAGGGGCCCGGCCTGGAGGCCGACCTATCCTACCTCCGCTCCTTGTCCAGCAGCGACGAGCGGTTCGTACCGGATATGATTCAAATCTTTCTACAAGAAATTCCCCGAGCCCTCGCGGGGATGCAGCGGGCCCTGGGGGAAAAAGCCTGGACGGAAGTCGCCAGCTTGGCTCACCGTATCAATTCCAATTACATGATGATGGGCTTGGTAGAACAACAAGAGAGTTGTCGCCGTATCGAACGCCAAATCAAAACGGGAAAGTACCAAGCGGCTGAAATCCAAAGAATGGTCGCGGACCTCGACCGGGATTCCCAGTTGGTGTACCCGGGCTTGGAACGGGAACTGGAACGCAGCGCTCGCTAAACCCCACCCCCGTCAAAATAACCCGTCGCATTTTTCAACACCTCCTGAATCCCCGACAGGCCCTCGCTCAGGGCCGTCATCTGGACCAACACCTGCGCTAGGGGCTCGCCCTGACGAACGCCCCGAAACCGTTGGTTCTGTCGAAAGGTCTCCAGGATGGCCTGCCAACGCGTCGCCTCCGCCTCGGTCTGAACGTTCAGCAAGGATTTGAGCTTTAAAAAATTGGCTTCCGCCCCGGAGGTCAGGGTCTGGGCCTCGCCTTCGTAATGCGACAGGAGGAGGGTATCCAATTCTCGCTGGTTCATGATGGGTAGGATCTTTTCCGCCAGCTTATTCATGTCCCGATAAGAGCCCTGCAACTTAAAAGACGGCTCGGTGCGGTAGTCCTCTTCAACGGCGGCCGAACGGATGTACTCCTGATTGACCCGCAGCACCACGTCGCGAACTTGGAGGAGCATTTCCAGCACCTTGAGGTACTCGCGCAATTCCTCCGGCGAGTGGTTGCCTTCGAGCTCCAGCCCTTCGCGACTACCACTACTGATCATCCGCAACAGAACTGGTAAGTCTTGTGGGCTCTTGGTCGCCAACTTGCGCAGGACCGGATTGGAGGTCAGGGCATTTTCCAGATAGCTCAGTTTGAAAGCCGCCTCCGTGTCGCCGATGATGTCTCCGAGGTTATAAATATCGGCCCGGTTGGCCAACATGTCGGGGATTTGGAAACGTTCGCCGCTCTCGGTGTAGGGATTCCCTGCCATGACGACACAGATGCGTTTGCCCCGCAGGTCGTAGGTCTTACTCTGCCCCGCGTAAACGCCTTCAATCTTGCGTTGGGCATCACAGAGGGAAATAAACTTTTGGAGAAATTCGGGATGGCAGTGCTGAATATCGTCGACGTAGAGCATGACGTTGTTTCCCATCTCCAGGGCCAGATTGAGCTTCTGCAATTCCTGGCGGGCCGCCGCATTGGGGGCCTCGGCGGGATCGAGAGCGGTGACGCGGTGCCCCAGGGCTGGGCCATTGACCTTGACGAAGACCAAACCGAGTCGGTCGGCAATGTACTCCATCAAGGTAGTCTTCCCGTAGCCCGGTGGCGAGATGAGCAGGAGGAGTCCCATCCGGTCGGTACGCGTATCTTCACCGGCAGTTCCAATCTGCTTGGCCAGGTTGTCGCCAAAAATGGGCAGGTAGACCTCGTCGATGAGTTGGTTGCGGACGAAGGAGCTCAGTACGCGGGGTTGGAACGCTTCGAGCCGCAGCTCCTTTCGATAGCCATCCAGTAAATCCTTTTTCAGGGCCGTATAAGCGCGGTACCGCGGTACCGTCTCGTGGTCGAAGTGACGCAGTCGGTGGAGGAAGTCGTTGTAGGAAGCGCGGTAGGGTCCGGCTTCGAGACGAGGGTGGCTGCCCCGCAACTCGTCGATGGCCAGCTCCGTATTGGCCTTTACGACCTTGGCCTGGGGCAGATCGTCGAGGAAGAGAAAACTCACGACCTCTTCTTGCCAGCTCTCCGCCGCAGGTTGCTCCTGCTCGATAAAAGCCTGCACCCACTTGCGGATCAGTTGGTACTGGGCTACGGGCTGCTCGTGTAGGCGGCTTACCGACTTGCGGTAATGGTCGCGAGCCCGCTTGTCGTCCAAAAACTGTAGAAAGGCCCGGTGGCAATCGACGGCGGGGCGACTGGCGATAAAACGATCCGAACGGGCAAGTTCGAGAAAGAGGTAACGCGCCACGGTAGAGGTATCGACGCCGGGGAAAAGGGCCGTTTGCTGGGCAAAGTCGTCCAGGGCCGTTTGGAGCTCCGCCATGAGAAAATCGTATTCGTGGTTGTCGGGAAAAACTTGGAGAAGCACACCGGCACTCTGTAGCTGCTCGTGTAGGACATTGCGCTCCGTTTCTCGCATAAATTTTTTCCAAAATACCCGACCGCAAGCGCGTACGTCGGGGTCGAAGTAGAGCAGGTCGATGCCCGCCGCGACTTCCAGTAGGGCGCGGAGAATGTGGAGGGCGTCTTCGTCGTGAATGCCCTTGACGTAGCCTTCTTGGTAACGGCTCGTGGCGGCGGCCCGAACCCACTCGGCCAGCGCGGCCCCATCTCCGTCCCAAGCTTTCCAATCGCGCGACTGGAGCAGGTGGTAAGCCAAGTACTCAGCGCGGTACGCCGCTTCGTTTTCCGAGGGCAGGCTCTGGCTCCACAGATCAGCCGTTTGGCCAAAAGCTTCGTCTTCGATGGTCTGGAAAAAATCGGTTCCCGTCAGGTGAAAATTCATATCATCCCCATTGCGGACGATGGTCAGGTCCAGGGGTTGAATGTTGACGGGAAAGCGGTGACGCCCCAGTTGGATTACGTTTGCCCCGTCGACGAAGAGGTCCTGACGATCGCGCAGTTGACGCAGGGCCTGTTCCTGGATGGTCTTGAGTTGGGTTTGGATCGTACTGGCCTTGTTGTCATCTTCCAGATCGAGCAATTGCTGGATGAGGTCGCGAACTTTATCGACCATCAGGTCGGCGGCAAAAAAACCATTGATCTCGTTGCTGTCGTTGATCGACTTGACGCGGTTTTGGATGCCCTTGAGAATGCGCTCGGCCGCTTTTTGTAGGGCGGCGGTTCGGTTGTTGCGGGCCTCGAGGAGGGCCGTGTTCTTGACGTCAAAGGCGGTGAAAATTTCCTCGCGCTTCTCGGTGATGGTCCCA
>CALCCH010000761.1 GCA_937899855.1 uncultured Saprospirales bacterium
TGTTTCTCCGCTGTCCGGTGGTGTAATTATTCAGCTTTCGCTCTTCCTAGGGCCTGCTGCGTGATTTGGCGGCGGCGGGGGCGGATTTTGCTCAGAGTACGGACGCCACCGACATCAACGTACAGGGGCAGTGGCGCGCGGGGCAGGCGTCCCGTTTGCAGTGGAACCTGAATTACCGCCAATTGGAAATCGTGGATACGACCCTGAGTGATTTTGATCCGCAGGAGACCTTTTTGGGGCGGCTGGAGCACAACCTGCGCCTGTGGAAGGGGCTGTTTAGCTCGACCACCAACTACGAGATCGGTGGGGGGCAGGAGCCGCTGATCGAGTACCGCTACCTGGAGGTTCCGCGGGGGGAGGGCGTCTTTTTCTGGGACCCGGAGAATGCGGATTTCAATGAGGATGGCGTCCCGCAAATCAACGAGATTCAGGAGGCACCCTTTGCCGAGCAGGCCAACATCGTACGGGTGACCTTGTTTACCGATCAATTTATCCGTACCAACAAGACCCAGCTCAATCAGAGCCTGCGGCTGGAGCCCAAGTCGATTTGGGGGCGTCAGCAAAAGGGCTGGATGAAGTGGCTGAGCCGTTGGTCGACCCTGAGTACCTTCTTGATCAATCGGCGGACCCGGGAGGCGGAGGGGGTTTCTTCCTGGAATCCCTTTCAGATCAACATTTCCGATACGGCGCTGGTGGCGCTTAACCTGAGCATTCAAAACACCCTGTTTTTTCGTCCCAATACCACCCGCTACAATTTTCAGCTCAGCCAGAAAAACCAGCGGAGCCGCCAGGTGTTGACTACGGGTTTCCAAAGCCTGCGGGTAGCCGAACGATCGGTGAAGGGGCGGTGGAACCAGAGCGCCGTCCTGAGTACCGATGCGGAGTTTTTGATCGGGAGCCGGACCAACGACTTTCAGTTGTTCAACGAGCAGGACTACGACATCCAGCTGTTTCGCTTGGCGCCTTCGCTGACCATCCGCCCCAACAACTCGCTCCGGGGCATCTTCCGCTACCGTTGGGAGGAGGGGGAGAACCGCTTGCCGGAGGGAGGGGAGACGGCGGTTCAACACGATTTTAGCTTTGAATTTACCTACAACCAGGCGGCGAGTACGGCCATCCGATTGAATTTCTCCTTCGTCGACGTACGCTACCGCGTGGAGCGCAACAGCCCGGGGGAGCTGGCCCTGCTGCAGGGCTTGAAGGACGGAAAGAATTTTTTGTGGGAACTCAGCGTCAACCGGACCATCTCGCAAAACCTAACCTTGCGTTTGAGCTACAACGGTCGCCAAACGGGAGGGGCGCGAATCGTTCATTTGGGCAGTATGGAGGTCGGAGCGCGTTTTTGAGGGGACCGAAATGGGAATTCAGTAGGTTTTTCAGGGCTTTCAGCGGCGACAAAAGGTCCTTTATTTTCTATAATTTGGACGACAAAAGTTAAGGTCAAGCCGCTATTTTTCGGTGGGAAGCGTATATTTGTAGGCGAATTAACCGATCTGCGCTGAACCGTTTCCCATACCTAAATCAAAATTTGAATATGCGAAAATTAAAATTTACCCTCTTGGCCCTCTTCGCCACCACCCTACTCACCGCTCAGTCGGCACCTGAGTTTTGGACCTCGGTAGACGAAGATCGGATGGACCTGGCCCCCGGTGCTCAAGTGGGGCAGCTCCCGGACGATTTTCACACCTTTGAACTCAACATCAACCAGCTCAAGGCTAAATTGCGGCAGGCTCCCCTGCGCGAACTGGCCGACCGCCAACGCCCCGTACGGATCGACGTACCCTTGGCGAACGGCCAAATGAAGACCTTCGAGGTCTACGAAACCCCTACCATGATGGCCAAGCTGCAAGAGCGCTACCCCAACATCCGTTCCTACGCGGGGGTAGCCGTGGATGATCCGCGCTACACCGCACGCTTCGACGCCAACCTACTGGGCTTCTACGCCCGCATCAGCACCCCCGAGGGCCTGATGCACATCATTCCCTACGCCACCAAGCAAGATCGCTACTACATGAGCTTTTTCAAGCGGGATTTCCTCGCCGATGAGGCCATCGGTCATAAGTGCGGCGTCGAGCACGTCGAACCCCTCAACGCTGACAATCCCATCGCCACCGATGAAGTTCGCGAGAACCTGGACGCCACTAGTCCCTACATCCAAAAGCGGAGTGCCACGGGCATTATCCAGCGTACCTACCGCCTTGCGGTAGCCAGTACCGCCGAATATACTCAACAGATGGGTAGCGTCGACTCCGTGATGTCGATCATCAGTATTACCGCCAACGCCATCAACGCCATCTACGAGCGTGAATTGGCCGTCAGCTTTCTACTCATCGACAACAACGACCTGCTCATTCAGACCGACGTCAACGACCAGCCCTACTCCGATGCCGATATGGGCCGCGTGGTACTCGGCGAAAACCACCAGGTACTCGTCGACATCGTGGGGGGTGATGCTTTTGACATCGGACACGTCTTTACCATCGCCTGTCTCGATGGTATTCTCGGGGTAGCCGCCCTGGGTTCGCTCTGTAACGACAACAACAAGGGAACCGGCGTAACCTGTGGCTACACCAGCAATTACATCCTGATGGCCGAAGAGACGATGTCGCACGAGATCGGCCACCAATTTGCCGCTTCGCACTCCTGGAACTACTGTTCCCCCGTCGATCCCCAAAACCCCGATGACGATCCCAACGTGGACGAAAACCGGAGCGCCTCCACGGCTTTTGAACCCGGTAGTGGAAGTACAATCATGTCTTACGCCGGGGTTTGTATTGCGGGCCAGAATGTCAAGTTCGTCAACGATACCTATTTCCACATCGGTTCGCACATTCAGATGTTCAACCACCAGCAAACGGACAATGTCTCGGACTGTGGAGACATCGTTACGATGCAGAACGAATACCCCGAGGTGTCGGTCAAGTACGTCGACGGTTTTCACATCCCGATCAATACGCCTTTCCGCCTCACGGCCGATGCCACCGATGCCGATGGCGATTCGCTCACCTACTGCTGGGAGCAGGTCAACCGCCACTTCCAGGAAATTCCCCTGGGCGACCAAACGAATACCTCGCCTTCTTTCCGCTCGCGGCCTCCTTCGCCTTCGGATACGCGCTTTTTCCCCGAGCCCTTCGTCATCATCCAGGATCGGATTTCCGATGTCGACGATGAGCTCTTGCCCTCCTACACGCGGATCCTCAAGTTCCGTTGTTCGTGCCTGGACGTCCACGATAACGACCCCTACTGCGGTATCGTTTGGACGGATGAAGTCTCCTTCGAAGCCGACGATGCTGCGGGGCCCTTCGTGGTAACCACCGCCAGCGCGCCCGGTCTGCAGTGGGAAGTCGGTACGGAAGTGGAAGTGACCTGGGATGTCGCCAACACCGATCGCGCGCCCGTCAACTCTAAGTTTGTGGACGTAATTTTGCTGCCCGAAGTCTTTACCGACAACCGCAATTTTGAAGAGCCCGTCATGCTGGCGGCCAACGTACCCAACGATGGCTCGCAAATGGTGGTCGTACCGGACATCATTCGGAGTACGACGGCGCGCGTCATGGTGCGCTCGGCCGACAACATCTTCTTCAATATCAGCAACGAAAACCTCAGCATCGTCGATCCGACCCAACCGGGTTTCCTCTTCGTGGCCAATCCTTTCCTCCAGCAGGTCTGTTTGCCCACCCCCGAGGTGGCCGTCGACCTATCGCTGGCGCCGCTGCTGGGTTACGACAGCTTGTTGAATTTTAGTATCGCTGGCCTGCCCACCGGAGCGGTGGCGGCCTTTAGTGCGAATCCGGCCCGTCCGTCGGAAGGAGTCGACCTCACCATCGACATGAGCACGGTGAGCTTTACCGGAATTTCGGACATCACGATCAGTGCCGAAGGTCCTAATCTGCCCCTGGTAGAGCGGGTGATCCAGATGGATTTCGTGGATACCGACTTTTCGGCGCTTACCCTCAGCCAGCCCAACGAAGGAACCACGGGGAGCAGCCAGGTACCGACCTTTAGCTGGGCCGATGTTCCCAATGCGGACAGCTACAATATCGAAATCGCCACCAATCCGGCCTTTGACGGCGCGATCATCGACGCGGCGAGTGGCCTGACGGATAATTCTTATACGACCTCGGTGGTCTTGGAAAAGTCGACCATCTACTACTGGCGGGTCTTTGGCGTCAATGCCTGTGGGGTGGGTAGCCCGACCCCCATCAACACCTTCCAGACCGAAACCCTCAACTGTAGCGTCTCGGGCTCCGGCGAGCAAAACCTTCCGGTACCGCCCCAGGCCAACCAGGTGGTAGAATCCACCTTTACGGTACCGGCCGGTGGTGCGATCAACGACCTGAACGTCGCCAACGTGTCCATCAACTTTGCCCCCATCAACGGCATCCGGCTGGAACTGACCAGCCCCGACAATAAAAAGGCGGTCCTCTTCGATGGCAACTGTAGCCCCACCAACGGTATGGACATTGGCTTCGATAGCGATGCCCCCATCTCGATCACGGATTTTGCGGCTTGCCCTCCCATTTCGGGCGGCGTATTCCGTCCCGTTGACGACCTGAGCACCTTCAATAACGACAATGCCGCGGGCGAATGGAAGATGACCCTGACGGTACTCGAATCGGGTTTCTCGCCCGGTACCTTTTCGGAGTGGAGCTTGGAAATTTGCTCGAATTCGAGCGTTACCGGACCGAGTCTGATCACCAATGAGACCCTGCCCGTAAAGACCAATGACGGACAGTGGATTGCCAATATTTATCTCCAAGTGACCGATCCCAACCAGCCCTCTACGGAATTGGAGTATACGCTAGTGGAAGGACCAGAATTTGGTTACCTCGAACGCGATGGCGGTCCCCGCATCAACATCGGGGATACCTTCCTCCAATCCGATTTGGACAACAAGAACATTGGTTACTACCACGACGGAAGCCCCGTGAGTGAGGATGGATTCTTCTTTACGGTCAACGATGGCGAGGGTGGCTACATCTCCAAGACGCGGTTTGAAGTCGGCATCGACGCGAACAACTTGCCCCTCTCGGTCGGGGAAGTTCTGGACGTCGAGTGGAGCGTTTTCCCCAATCCCGCTACGGAGCAAGTCAATTTGAGCTTGGGTCAGGCGACGCAGGAGGACCTTACGGTGAGCATCGTCAACATCCAGGGTCAGCTGGTCGAACGCGCCTTTTTGGGCCGTGGGCAGCAGATCCTGACGCTCCCAGTAGCGCATTGGCCGGTCGGGATGTATTTTGTGGAAATCAGCAATGGACAGGCCGTCAGCACCGAAAAAGTAGTCATTCAGCGCTAAAAACGAGCTGGATATTGTCTTAGAATATACGAAGCCCCTGTTTAGTAGGACGGGGGCTTTTTTTTGCCCTGAGCTAAGCCTTATATTTGTGGGATTAAATGCACTTTGAATTACAACTAATCAAATGACCATGCAAAAGTTGACACTACTTCTCTTCGGGGTTCTGCTACTGACGGGAACTGATTTGGTGGCACAGGCGGGACTTTGGCAAAATGTCCTGGACCTGGAAGTACCTACTTCCGTCCACCAGAATCGGGATATCCACCCCGAATATTACCAAACCTTCAAGCTCAATACCGAGGCGCTGCAAACGTATTTGCAAGGGGCACCGATGGAGTATCTGAGCGATGGCCAGCGCAACGTCGACCGGGTGAGCGTGAGCATTCCCATGCCGGATGCCCAGACCCGACGTTTTGACGTTCAGGAGTCACCGGTGATGATGCCCGGTATTTCGGCCCGTTATCCCAGTATTCGCTCCTACCGGGGGGTAGCCACCGATGATCCCAATACGGTGATCCGCTTTGTGGTATCGCCAGCCGGTTTTCACGCTGCGATTCGGGGTAAGGATGGCGTGGTCTATATCGATCCCTTTGGCAAGGGCGACACGGATTTTTACCAGTCTTACTACGTATTGGATCACCTGAGTACCCAGGGCGACCGCCTGAACCACGTTCATTGTGGAGTCGACGACAGCATGACGGCCGAATGGCTTGCCGAGCAGGTGGATGGAGATGACGATGTGAGCAGCGTGGTGCAGAACGACATTGTGGAGATGCGTGTGTTCCGCTTGGCGATTGCCTCCAACGGCGAGTGGACGCAGCGGCAGGGGGGTACGGTAGAAATGGCCCTGGCCAACATCAATACGGCCGTCGCCCGACTCAACCTGGTTTTTGAAAACGAACTGGCCATGCGCCTGGTGCTGATCGATCGTCAGGATCGGGTCATTTTTACCAATGCCGGTACCGATCCCTACGTCAACACGGGCTCGGGTGGCGCGCTGCTCGGTCAGAATACGCAGGTCCTAAATGACTTTATCGGCTCGGCCAATTACGACTTTGGGCACATCTTTGCCACCTGCACCGACGTAGGGGGAATTGCCAGCTTGGGCAGTGTGTGCAACGACAACAGTAAAGGGGCCGGGGTAAGCTGCCAGGGTGGCGGCACCTCGCTCGACTACCTGACCATGCAAATCGCAGCGCACGAGATGGGTCACCAATTGCGCGCCACCCACACCTTCAACAACTGTGGTGGCAACGAAAATTACGCCACGGGCTACGAACCCGGCGGTGGATCGACGATCATGTCCTACTCCAGCCTCTGTGGTTTCAACAGCTTTGTCAACCGCTCGGACGACTACTTCCACGTCTCTTCGCTGCAGGAGATGTACCTGTTCTCCTTCGATGGTCCCGGCTACGACTGTGCGCAGAAAGTGGTGACCAACAACCACTTCCCCGAATTGAGCATTCCCCAGGAAAATGGCTTTTACATTCCGATCGGAACTGCCTTTGAACTCACCGCGGAGGCCAAGGACACCGATGGAGACAATCTGACCTATTCTTGGGAGCAGTACGATAAGGCCTTGACCTCATCGCCGTTTGGGACCCCCAGCGGCAGTGCCCCGTCTTTCCGGTCCTACCCCGCCGTGGAATCGCCCACGCGGACTTTCCCCAATCTCAACTCCCTGGTCAACAACTTTGAGGAGCCCTTTGAGGTACTCCCCAGCTACAGCCGCGATATGACTTTCCGCTGTACGGTCCGCGACAACAACCCCGAAGGTGGGGTAGCGGTGTGGGAACAAGTTGACTTCAAAGCCACGGAGGAAGCCGGTCCTTTTACCGTCCTCTACCCCAACAGCTTTGAATCCCTGGCCGCGGGTAGCTACATCGAAGTGACCTGGGATGTGGCCAATACTGATTTGGCACCGGTCAACTGCAAGAGTGTTGATATTCTGCTGTCGTTCGACGGTGGAACTACCTATCCCGATACGCTGGCGACGGCGGTTTTCAACGACGGCGCCCACGGTGTATTCCTTCCCGCTACCACCTCCAACAAGGCCCGGATCAAGGTCAAAGCCCACGGCAGCGTGTTCCTCGACATTTCGAACCGCGACTTCCAGATTTTCCAAGCGGTCGAGCCGGGCTACATCGCCCAAATTGGCCCCCACTACCAGCAGACCTGCTACCCCAGTGTGGCCACGTTGGACATCGTGACGGGCAGCATTCTGAACTACGACGAAGACATCCAACTGGAAATTGACAACCTGCCCGTAGGCGCCCAAGCCTCCTTTAGCCAGAATCCGGTTCAGCCCGGCCAGACCAGTACCCTGACCGTAGACTTTACCGGAGCGGGTTACGACGGCGAGGTTTTCTTCGACCTGCTTACCATCATCCCCGGCGAGGATACCATTCGTCACAACTTGGGAGTCGACGTGGTCAGCATTGACTTTTCGGACCTCGTCCTGCAAAGCCCCACCAATGGTGCCACCAACGTAGCGGGTTTGCAAACCTTTGAGTGGTCGCTCAGTTCGGCAGCCGATCGCTACGATTTTGAGGTTTCTTACAGCCCCACCTTCGACGAGCTGGTGTATTCGGATTACGACACCGAAGCGGGCGACTTTACGGCCGATAACATTTTTGATAAAAATGCGGTGGTGTACTGGCGCGTCCGTCCGTACAACGAATGTGGCCCCGGTCCCTGGTCGGCAGTCAGTGCCTTTGCGACCGAGACCTTTAATTGCAACCGCTTTGAGAATCAGGAAATCAACCTGCCCATTAGCCGAAGTGTGGGGTCGGTAACGACTTCCAATTTCTTTATCAGCGAATCGGGATCCATTGAGGATTTGGACGTCAGCCGTTTGGATTTGGAATACGCCCCCATCGGCGGTCTGGACATTCGCCTGAAGGCACCTTCCGGCGAGCAGGTGATCCTGATGCAGAACCAGTGTTTCAACTCGGGCGTCGTCCGCGTCACCTTTGACGACGAAGCCCCCAACGAAATCCAGTGTCCTCCCGACCAATTTGCACCCTTCCGGCCCAAGGAGTCGCTCTCTCTGTTTGATGATAAGGACATCTCCGGAAACTGGGAGCTGCGGATTGAAGTG
>CALCCH010000762.1 GCA_937899855.1 uncultured Saprospirales bacterium
TGTATCGACGCCACGGGAACGCTCGATCCGGCCTGCTTGGGAATCGGTACCTTTGAGCTGGAGTACATCGTTCTTACCCCCAATGGCTGTACGGATACGACCCATTTTACCATCCAGGTGGACAGCTTTCAACCAGCCGATGCGGGGGAGGACTTTAGCGCCTGCGTGAGCAATGGTGCGACCATCACCTTGAACGGATCGCCGGCGGGAGGAACCTGGACGGGAACCAATGTGTCTCCCGACGGGGTAATCACGATCGACGAAGCCATGGAGGGGGATTACGTGTATACCTACACTTTTGGAGCGATCAACTGTGCAAATGCCGATGAGCTTGTCATCAACCTGATCAACCTAAATGAGGTCTCGGCGAGTCTGCCCGATTACTGTGAAACGGAACCGGTCGTTGCCCTACCCGAACGCAATCCAAGCGGGGGGACATGGCTGTACAACGGTACGCCCCTACCCAACAACGAACTGGACATCGCCAGCCTGGGAGCGGGCAGCTTTGTACTCGATTATGCCGTGGAAGCAATGACGTCGACCGGAGAGCGCTGTACCAATGACGTTCCGGTGGATTTGTTTATCGATGCCCTCCCCGCCCCCATCATCACCATCCCGACCAATCTCTGTATCAACGTCCCCCAAGTGATCGCCAATGCAACCACCGAGGAGTACGCTTCCTGGCAATGGGACCTGGGAAACGGCACAACCGCCACCGGACTGAACCCCACCCTAAACTACAACGCCACGGGAAATTATACGATCACCCTGGATATTCAGGATACCGTTTGCCAGCAAACCTTTACTTGGGAGGTAGCGGTGTGGTCCCCGCCCCCACCACTCGCCCTCGAATTAGAGGTGCTAAGTACGGACTCTTGTGAATTATTGGAGGTGGCCTTTATTAACCAAAGTCAAGTGGACCCCAACGTGACGGACGTTATTTATGCCTGGGATTTTGGTAATGGTATGATGGATACCACCTACTCTGCGGATGAAGCTCCCGACAATGTATATTTTGAAGCCTTTGATGCCGATACGATTTATACGGTCACCTTGTCGGCGGTCAATAGCTGTGGAATGGTCACGCCCGCGCAGGCGGAAGTGTACGTCAAACCCATCCCGATCAGCCAGTTCAGTACCGAGTTTGAAACGTATTGCTCCGGGGCTACGATCAACTTTATCAACGCCAGCGTGGGCAATCCCGAGAATACGATCATCGACCTGGGAGATGGCTCGCCCTTGATTTACGATTATCCTCTCGATACGCTGTCCCACCAGTATTTTGTCGGCGAACGGGCCGATACCTTTAGGGTACAGTTTATCAGTACCAACCCCTGCGGCAGCGATACCATTTCCTTTCCGGTGGAGATTCTACCCGTCGATGTGGTCTCGGCTTTTACGGTGGAAGGGGATGGCGTTTTTTGTCAAAACAGCCCCCTTTGCCTCACCGACGGGGCCACGCCGGGGGCCACCGTCTGGTACGACATGGGGGATGGCAATACCCTCTTCAGCAGCGATACCTGCTACGCTTATTCGCAAGCGGGAAACTACGTGATCACCCAGTACGCGCGTGATCTTTGCGGGGGCTTGGATACGCTCCAGACCCCCATTTCCATCCTCGCCATTCCCGAAATCGCCATCTCCTCGGTCAATTCCGTTTGCTTTGGCGATAGCGTGGCCTTCGATTTGTCGCTGAGTGATGATGTGGTCGATATCAGCTGGGATTTTGGCGACGGCAGCAGCTCGGACGAAGCAAGTCCCGTACACCGCTACTCCGAACCCGGCACCTACACCGCCACCGCCCGGGCCTTATCCCTCCAAAATTGCCTCATCAGCGCCACCACGGCCATCGTAGTGGAGGAATTGATCGACGTTAGTTTTGCCGTGGAAGATTCCATCTGTGCCCATCAGCCTACCCCATTGGAGAATACCTCCCTCGGGGCCAATTTTTCCTGTTTTTGGTTGGTGGACGGAACGGAGGCATTTACTACCTGCGAGGCCGCCACTACTTTTGATAGCGCGGGTATCCACCACGTTTCCCTCACCATTACCGACAATACCAACGGCTGTAAAAACACCCTGGACTCGACGATCTTTGTACGTCCCACCCCCAGCGCGGCCTTTACCGTCGAACTCCCGGATAGTTGTGCGCCCAATGTCTTCCGGTTTCTCTACCAGTCCACCGCCGCCAATACCGCGGCCTGGAACCTCGGGGATGGTACGACGGCCACCACCTTGGGCGATATGGACCACACCTACGCCCTACCGGGCAATTACGAAGTAATCCTCCGCAGCTCTTTTGACGGCATTTGCTTCGATACGGCTACTCAGCTGGTGAACGTCCCCGAAAGCCTGGTGTCCCTCATCGAGGTTCCGGACGCGGACGGCTGCGAACCGTTTAGTCCCCTTTTCCAAAACCAAAGTACCGGGCTGAATCGGACCTACGCCTGGTCGACCAGCACCGGTTTGAATGCCTTCGAAGCATCGTTCCGCCCCACGTTTTTGACGGATTTTCCAGCGGAAGACATCACCGTCCAGCTGGTGGTCATGGACTCACTCAGCCAGTGTACGGATACGAGCAGCGTCGTAGTCACGGTTTTCGACCGCCCCCGTGTCACGCTCACTGCCGACCCCGTATCCTGCCACGCCGGATCGGATGGCGAAATTACCGCCAGTATCGACGGGGGATCGCCCGGCTACCAATTTGATTGGTCCGTCCCGGGGGATGCGGAGGTGCTTTCCGACCTGCCGGCGGCGGCCTACACCCTCACCGTCACGGACCGCAACGCTTGTACCGTGGTCGATTCCACCAGCATTACGGAACCGACGCCCATCATCATCACTTTGGATACCCTACAAAATGCCACTTGTGCGGGGCGGGAAGACGGATCGATTGACGTTCAGGTGAGTGGCGGGACGACCACCACCGGAGTGGAATTCCGCTACGAGTGGAGCGTGGAAGGACCGCTGTCCGATGAGCCGCAGGACATCCTCACCGACTTGGGCGCGGGTTTTTATTTCGTAACCGTCATCGATGAAAATGCTTGTACGGCAGTAGCGGAATTTACGGTAGCCGATGGCTACGTACTGGAAGTGGTGGATACCATTGTGGGCATCTCTTGCGAAGACCGAACCGATGGCCAAATTCGGGTGGCGGCCGTCGCCAATGGCCTGCCCAATTTCCTGGCCCGGTTGGACGGCCCCCAGTTGGATACCCTAAATAGTGATGGGGGCCAATTTGATTTCAAAGACCTGCCCGCGGGCGATTATACCCTCACGATTAGCGATCGCAACAACTGCGTTTACGAAGCCGCGTACCAGGTCCCCGCCTGGCAGGATCCCGAAGTCAGGATCGAGATTGACAAACCCGAACTGTACCGATGCGATAGTGCCCTCATCGTAGCCCAGGCCACGGGGAGCAACTTATCCTACCAATGGTTGCCGCAGGTCAACCTGACCTGTCTCAACGAACGCTGCGACTCGATCAAGGTATCGCCGGAAAATGACCTCACCTACGACCTTACGGTCGAAGACGAAAGGGGCTGTCGGGTAGCGGAAGACGTATCGCTCGCGATTGATGAAGACCGCTCCCTTTTTATTCCCAATGCATTTACACCCAATGGCGATGGGAACAACGACGTCTTTAGAATTCGCGTGGGGGAACATCAGGAATTTCTACTGCGCCAAATTGGCACCTTTAATATTGTGGACCGCTGGGGGGACATCGTGTACCAGGCCACCCAATTTCATCCTTACCAGAACCCCGAGCTCGGCTGGGACGGCAGCGTCGAAGGCGTAAAAGCCTCGCCCGGCTTCTACGTCTACTGGGCCGAGCTCGTTTACTGCGATGGGCAAAAGGAAATCGTGAAGGGTCACGTTCAACTCATTCGCTAAGCAGCGTTTTTAAACGCTGCCTAAAGCTAAAATCAACACCATGAAATTACTTCCCAGTTTATTACTCCTCTGCTTTGCCCTCCATCTGAACGCTCAGGGCATTCACTTTTCGGACAACCGAGAAGTCCCGCTCCAGCTCAATCCAGCCTTCGCCGGAGCCATCCACAACAAGTACGTACACCGGCTCGTGCTGGCCCACCGACGCCAAGGTAATGCCGTGCTGGGAAGAGACGAATTCGAGACGACCTACCTCTCCTACGACCTCAAGCTGGGCTTGTGTGATCGAGTGGAGGGGATGTACATCGGTCTTGGCCTGGAGCTGCTCCACGATCAGGTGGGCAGGACTTTGGGGGAGGAGGCCCAATTTTTCCACCGCCAGGAGGCCAATGCAAACGCTGCGCTGGGCATTAGCCTGGGGAAGGGAAGCTACTTGATGGCGGGCGTACGGGGTGGGCTCTTGTCTCACGGCCTTCGTGAGGACAGACTCACTTTTGACAACCAATTTGACGGCAGGGATTTTGATGCCAGCCGTTCGTCGCTGGAAAACTTTGCGACCGAAAGAATTATGCACTTTGACTTGGGGGCCGGGGTAATCCTGCGGGGTACCATCCCCAGCCGGGGAGTCGACCGCTTCGTCCGGGTGGAAACCTACGAGCTGGGCCTGTCCTTGATGCACCTCAACAACAAGCGGGACCGATTTTTGGCCAACTCCGTGGTGGGCGACTTGGTCCGGGAGTATCGGGTACACGCCAAGTTTGATTTGTTATTTGAGGACCGATTTAGGATGAGGCCCGCACTGCTATTTTATAAGTTTGGAGGGTTCTTCAACAATGGCAAACAGTGGCAGCTAAGACCCCTCCTCGAGTTTCCCGCCCTCAATCGCTTGATGTTCGCCGGCGGGACGAGGATCAGTAATTTCGCGGAACGCGGGAGCCACCTCGACGCCCTGGTATTTACCCTAAAGTGGACACCCTACCGAGCGATCGGAGGCGGACGAACGGAAAAGGACCATCTTATCGTCGGGGTATCTGTGGATGTCAATATCTCCCCGCAGCTGGTACCCGCCACCGGAGGCTTTGGTGCTTTTGAGCTATTCGTCACCAAATACTTCAATGGCGATAGGACCAAACCGTTTTGCTGTCCTTAGTCCAATACGGAGAATCAGGTCTTTTATTAGCAGTAGGTGCCCTACACCTTAATGTCGAGGATTTTTTGATCCAAGTCCTTCCAGTTGGGAAGGTGGCAAGCCAGTTCTGCCCAAAAGGCCTTGGAGTGGTTTTTAACCTTGGTGTGGCACAACTCGTGTACGATGAGGTAGTCAATGAGTGAAAAGGGCAATTTGATGGCTTCGGTATTGATGATGATGTTGTTGCGGGGGGTACAACTGCCCCAGCGTTTTTCCATTTTTAAGAACTTGAGCTGCCCGAAGGACAAACCCGTTGCCTTGGCCCAGCGGTACACGCGGGGACTGATTTTTTCCTGGGCCTTGGTTTTGTAAAATGCGGCCACCATCGCCTGGATCGTAGCTTGTGGTTCGTCGGCGGAGGGAAGGTATATTTTAAATTTGGAGTGGTTAAAGACCAGGTACGGGGCCGCCAGATCCTTTTGAACGTAGATTTGCGTGTAGTATTTACGCCCCAAATAAGGAATGCGGGAGCCCGTGACCATCGCGCCCTCCGCCACGGAGCGAACGCGCTCCAGCTTGTCCAAAATCCAACGGGCCTTTTGGAGGATGAGCTGGTTGGCTTGGGGCGTATCGATCGGCCTGCCCTCTAGGACGACGCCCTTGTGTTTCTCCACCGTGATGTAATGAGCAGCCAAGCCTTCTTTGGGAAGAAAGGTATAATCAATCGTAGCATCTCCGTATTGTACTTTAGGCATTGTTTCTTTTTGCTAACAGTTCCACCAATACTTTGGCTTTGCGACGGGCGGGCCCTTTCTCCATCTTTTCCTCCAAAATCTTACAAATCTTGTTTTCAATGACCTTCCTCACCTGGCCCTTGTCTTGCCATTCCACCAAATCCAATTCCCCCTCAATCCGAGCGAATAAAAGCCGCGTCTGGGCCTCCGCCGCTTCCGCAAAGATCACCTGCATGGAATTGTAGACGGCCCGCTTCTGCTCGGTATCAAAACCCTTTGCTCGGCTTTCTTGATCGCCCAAGATAATGCGATCCTGCAATTCTGCGTAGTCGATCAACAATTGCGTATTGCTGATCCGTTCTTCCTCCTTCATTTTTAACAACTCATCCAGACGCTCGGCGAGGGGTTTGAAAAAGTCCGGGTTCTGATGCGCCCCCACTCGGATGGTATAGCGCAGGTTGTTCCGTATCTTGAGTTCCTGGGTTTCGGGCGAATCGTACTGTACTTGCGCTTTGAACTTTTCCTTGTCGATGATGGAAATCGGTGCCTCCAGTAAGCTTTGTAGCCCAATGGCTTTTAGGTGCTCGTCGATCAGCGTCTGCAAAAGCAGGCTTTCCTCCCCCGTCGTTTATAAGTCCTCATTGCCAGCCTCCGCATTGCGGACCCTAGCGCGCAACTCGTTAAACAGCTTAAAGTCGAATTCGTATGGCAAGCCCTTGGGATTGGGCAGCACAATGCCGACCGACTTGTTAAAACGCCGGAGCAAATTGAAAAACGCATCCCGCCGGTTGATCGGTTGTACAAAGTGGAGCGCCTTGTCCAAAAACAATTCCCGTTCGTACTTGCGGTCTATCCGGACCGGCTTAAAAAAGGCGACCAAACGCGTGTGGTGCTGGTCCAGGCGGGGTACTTCCTCATTGACCTTGGTCAGAATATCGTGGGGGCGAATGTCCCCGGAAAAAATTTCCAAGGCCTCTACCAAATTACCACTAATGCCACAGTAATCCACGACGTAGCCCGCCTGCTTCCCCTTACCCGTACGGTTGACCCGGGCCAGGGCCTGGAGCAGGTTGTGCTCCTTCAGGGGCTTATCCAGGTACAGACAGGAAGCGATGGGCACGTCGTAGCCCGTCAGCAACATATCGGAAACGATCAGGAAAGCCGAGTTATCGTTTTTCTTCGCACCCGATTTTTCCAACTCCGTAGCCTTTCCGTAGGGTAACTTAAAGTCCTCCGTCACCGTTTTGATTTCCGCCATCGGCGTAAAGGGATTGGCCCGGGCCCGCTCGGGATGCGCTTGGTTCCAAGCCAAAATCTCGTGGTATTCCCGGGCGATGGGGTCCGACTTGGGGCTGCCCAAAGTGATGATCAGTTTCGATTCGTAAGCGTGGACCCCCTCGGCTTTTAAAGCCTCAAAAATACGCTTGTACTTCAGGGCTTGGGCCCGACCCGCACAAACCACCATGGCCTTGTGTCCGTCCGGGCGTATTTTTTCCCCAAAGTGCCGGAGGAGATGCCCGGCGATGGCCTCCATCCGCTCCTTAGATCCCTGGTACTTGCGAAGGGCATCGCTTTTCAGTTGGTCCAGCTTGGCCTTGGGAAGGTGGCCAAAGGTAGCCGCAAATTCCGCATCCAGGGCCTCTTTTTTTACCGCCAACTGGGCAACGCCCGCATCGTAAAACAACTCCTTGGTAGCACCATCGGCCACCGACTCCAGAATGGTGTACACATCGATGTACTGCCCCCCGTAAAACTCCGCCAGGGTCGATTTATCCTCCTTGGAAATCGGCGTTCCGGTAAAGGCCACGAATTTCGCCCGGGGCAACATCGTTCGCATAAAGGCCGCCAAAAAACCGTACTGACTGCGGTGCGCTTCGTCGACCAATACGTAGAGGTTCTCCTTACGGGACAGTTCTTCCAAGGTGATCACTTCGCGTTCCCGCTCCACCCACTTCCCGTCGGCCTTTACCTTGGTAATCTTAGTGAGCCTCCGGCCCTCAATCCGCTTCTCGACCTTGCGGTTTTCCTTTTCTTCTTCCACCGTTTGGTCGGCTTGCTCGGTGGCCTCCCGATCGGCTTGCTGAAACTTTTGGATGGTCGTCGTGATGATGCCGCCGTAGTCATTGCGCAAGAGCTGATCCAGGTGAACGACGGAACTGGCCTGGTAAACGTTGGCAAAACCGACGGCGCGGAGGGTCGTAGTGATTTGGCGATCCAAGTCCTGGCGGTCGGTCATCACCAAGACCGTCGGATTGTTAAAACCGTACTCTCGGGCCTGGAGTTTGCGGATCACGTAGGCCATCGTCAGCGACTTTCCGCTGCCCTGGGTATGCCACACCACGCCCCCGCGGTCGTCCTGCAAACGGGCAATGGTTTGGTTGGTGGCCCGCCATTGTTGGGCCCGGGGAAGTTTTTTAATCAGCTGGCCCTCCGCCCGTTCAAAAAGTACGAAGTGGCGAATCAATTCCAGCAGGCGGCGGGGTTCAAAGAGGTAGTACAAGAGCTGATCCTGCTCGGTGGGCGCCGCGCCCAGCCCCTCCGGCCATTCCTCCGGGCGAAACTTGGCCACGGAATAAAAGGCTTTGGGCGCCGCCAGCGCCCCGTATCTGCCGTGATCGCGCCAGAGACCGACGCAAATCTGGTTGTAGTAAAACAAGCGGGGGGAGTTTTTTTGATAGTACCCCAAGTCCTGGTAGGCCGAGCCCCAGGGGTCCGCAATGCCCGGCGCCTTGCACTCGATTACCGCCACCGGAAGGCCATTGAGGTAGACCACGATATCGGGAATGGAATGGGTATACTTTCCCCGGTAGCTCATCTGATTGACCACCAGAAAATCGTTGTTCGCGGGGTGCTGAAAGTCGATGTAGCGAACCGGAATAAAGGTTTCCTGCCCCGCCACGACTTGCTTGACGCTATACGCCTCCCCCCGGATCCGCTCCCATACCTTTTGGTTGATCTCCAGGAGGGAGTTGCCAGTCACATTGGTCAACTGCCCCAGCGCCCTTTCCACATTCTCGGGACTGATCCAGGGGTTGATGGTTTGTAAAGCCCGGCGCAGACGATCCAGGAGGAGGACCTCGCTAGTGTTGGCGCGTTCCTGGGTACGCGGACTGGTCTGGTACTGATAGCCCAGTTGCCGCAGGAGGTCAAGGGCGGGTGTTTCGCTCTGGAGGTATTCGGGGGAGTAGGACATGGCTAGGGGCTTGGTGAAACGCGAATCTTGCCCGTCAGCAATTGCTGCATCAGGCCTTTTTTCAACTCGCGGTAGGCCGCTTGCTTGGCCTGGAGCATGTCGATCTTCTCGTCCGCGGTGGAAAGGATTTGGGCAATTTTTTCTTGTTCGGGGAGGGGGGGAATAATAATTTTCATTTTTTGAAGTACTTTGGCTCCAATATTTTTTTGAGCCCCTCCAGCTTGACCGGAGGCAAAAAAGCTTTTACCCAAATCTGAGTTAATATAATAGCAAAGAAAATCACTGGATATAATTTCTTTAAACCTTCTTACTATGAGAGTGGTAAATGATTGGCAATTTTCTAATTCAGGAGGGACAACAGCACTTATTCCTGGGTAGCCTGTTCTGACAGTCAAGATATCTCCCGCTCTCAGCCTTTTAGACTTATGCTGAATTTCGTACTCTTTGTCAACCATCAGAATATCATCAAGAACTATTTTTCCCGACTTTATATTTTGATTTCTAATTAATAGAACTCCATGATCAGTATAGGCGTGAGTAGCTGATGAAGCTATCCCAACGAAACATTTTGCTAAGCTTGATAACTCAACCACCTCCCACGCCTCCGGCACTTCCCCCAGCGCCGTCTCCTTAAAACGCGTATGCCCAATGCCCCGGGTCAAGAGCCTTTGCAGCAGCCCTTTTTTCAAGACCCGCGCCTGTTCGATTTGCGCCCCAATGGCTTCGATTTTACGATCGACCGTGGAGAGGATGCGGGCGATTTTTTCTTGTTCAGGGAGGGGGGGGAGAGGAATGAGTAAATCTTGAATGACACTAATATTCAGTCCAAATCTAGTTGTACCATTGGCTTTTCTAACTAATTGTTGCTTTACAATATTTAGCCCAAATAATTTTGATAGATAAACTCCTTCCAAATCAGAAGATGGACGGATTAACGATAGATGATAGCCGCAAAGAACATCTTTGAAATTTTCCGTTACTACTGTCGCTTTTGCAATATCTTCTTTTGTTTCTGAATCTTTTGTTATGATGACGTCTCCCTGGTAGAGAAGGAATTTGTTGATTTCTTCTTCTTTTGCCGTTGCAGTCATAAAGTTCAGCTTGTCGCTGATGTAATCATTATTATAGACGTCCATATAGTTACACAGGCGAATTGTTATCTCCGATTTGTCCGATTTTTTATCTACGTTACTATTTTTGATGGAAGCCACTTTTACAAGATTAACCAACTCCCACTCCTCCGGCAATTCCCCCAGTTCCGTCATCTTGTAACCCGCCTTCATATCCCCAATTCCTTTAAAAAGCCCGCTAATTTTTTATCGATCGCCCGCTCCTGCGTCTCCAGGTCCGCAATCGTTTGTTGTACGGCGGCCAGGTCCACCTCCGGCTCGGGTTCGCTGGTATCGATGTAGCGGGAAATGTTGAGATTGTAATCGTTTTCCTTGATTTCCGCGAGGGGCACCAGTCGCAGGTACTTGTCCACCTCGGTTTGGGCCTCGTAAGCCGTTACGATTTTTTCCAGGTGTTCGTCCAGCAGTTCGTTTTGGTTTTTGTTTTCTTTAAAATCTTGGCTGGCGTCGATGATCAGGACTTTGTTTTTCAGGGCCGCCGTCTTTTGCTTGCTCATGATCCAGATGGAGGCGGGAATCCCCGTATTGTAGAAGAGCGCCGGCGGTAGGCCCACGATGCCTTCGATGAGGTCGTCCTCCAGCAGTTTGCTCCGGATTTTGCCCTCGGCGCCGCCCCGGAAGAGGGTACCGTGGGGCAGGATCACGCCCAGCTTGCCATCCTGCTTGAGCACGGCCAGCATGTGTTGTAAAAAGGCCAGGTCGGCGTAGCCCCGGGGGGGAATGCCGTATTTAAAGCGGCTCCATTTTTTGTCGATTACTATCTTATTGTAATTGGGGCTGATCTTTTTCTCCTTCCCATCCTTGCCCACTTTGATTTGGACATCGGTTTCGGCGGGGGTCCACCAGAACTTTTGGGAAAAGGGCGGATTGGCGATGACCCGATCGAAGAGCATCAGCTTCCCCTGGCAGTCATAGTGTTCGGGGCTCGTCAGCGTATCTCCTTTTTCGATTTGGGCGTCCAGAAAATTGTGCAGGATCAAATTGAGCTTGGCGATGGCCCAGGTCCCCAGATTTTTTTCCTGTCCGTAGAGCGAGATGTTGATGTTTTTGCCCACCTTCCCCTGGGGCAGCTTGGCCACGTACCGCGCCGATTCGATGAGCATCCCACCGGAGCCGCAAGTGGGATCGTAGACCTTATTTCTGGGCTCGGGCTTGATCAGTTGGACGATCAGTTTGACCACGCCGCGGGGGCTGTAAAATTCGCCGCCCTTTTTTCCGGCATCATCCGCAAACTGCTTGATGAGGTATTCGTAGGCATCGCCCAGGATATCGGGTTTGTAAAGATCGGCATTGCGCAGCGAATATTGATTGAAATGGCGAAGGAGTCTTTGTAGCACCTCATCGCTCAATTTTTCCTTATCGCCAAACTTGGTGGCGGTCATCACCCCTTCCAAAAAGGTGTTTTCCCGTTCGATGGCGGCAAAGGCCTTATCCAGCGCAACGCCAATGCTTTCGGTTTCCTTTTTGATCTCCTCCCAACGCGCCTCGGGGGGTACTTTGAAGTAAGGGTCGTTTTCGGCATCCTCGCGGCTCAGGCCTTCCCGCTCCATGATACTTTCCACTTCCTCCGCAAATACATCGTTGGCCCTTTTTAAAAAGAGCAGCCCAAAAATGTAATTTTTAAAGTCGGAGCTGTCAATGCTCCCCCGCAATATATTCGCCGAATCCCAGAGCCAGGATTCGAGGGTATCCAAAGCAAGTTTGGTCATAATGTGAGTTGGTCAATTGTATGGATTTGAAAATTTTGAAGACACGGTCCCCAAAGTTTCCAGAACGGCAGCAAGATAGTAAAATAACAACAATCCACCTCCAAACCACCCTTCCCTCCAAACGCTGTCACTCTTTTTTTCCACTAAATCCCATCCATTCTTTGGTAGACCAATAGCTTTTTCCTACCTTTTGTCTCGTAAAGTAAAGCACCGCGGGCAACGACCAAAGCCAAACCCCTTGCCCCCTACATTGACCGTTTTCCCGACTGACCCCCTGGCCCGGGAAGTACCTGCTTCCGGGACGGTGTACACCGCAACCAGCCGTTGCCCAATAGCAACCGACCTTTACGACCGGCATCGAAGTACCCTACTTTTATTCAGCTCATTCCTCAAAGCACCCCCATCAACACCCGGCAAAAATATGGCCTCTTAGGACTGCTGTTTGTGCTGCTGTCCGGCTCCCTGTACCAGGGTGCCCTAGAGCTGGCTCACTTCTTTTGCCACTCCGGTCGTGCCGACCACACCCTGGCCTCCCACGCCACCGATGACCACCATCGGTCCCACCATCACGATTCCCTACTGAGCGCTCACCTGGCCCTGAGCTGGCACAAATCGCTGTGCCCCCATCGCCAGCCCACGAGCGCCACCGTCAAAAAATACCAACTTTATCCAAGTACGACCGCGGACCAAGCCTGGCCTACCTCGGATTCCCTACCCTACCGTAGGCCCCCTTACCAAAACGTGTGGGTACCCGTCCTCCTCGTACGGAACCGGGAGGAAACAGCCGCGCCCGGAGGGGGACGACCCCACAAGACGGCAGACGACCCGACCGGACGCAAGGCCCCCCGACCCCGTTTGAGCCCTTCCCACCTTGTCGTCCGCGTCCCCGACCGGTCGCAAGACAGCCTTTACTTTCTTGGTCGCTGATCCGAGTCCGGCTTTCCCAAAAAAACGCCAGGTGAATGCCTCATTGCAGCACCTGTATCCACCGATGGCCGCCTGGGGTACCCCATTCCGTACCCGGCCATCCTCTCCACTATTCGGATCGGCCACGCCAAGTCCTTTTGAAGTCATCAAGCTTTGGCCACCAGAACG
>CALCCH010000763.1 GCA_937899855.1 uncultured Saprospirales bacterium
GCCGGCGAGGGAGTGGTCATTTACGTCCCTACGAGGCGCCAAAACGGAGCATAGCTCCCGATTCCTATCGGGATGACGCTTTTGGCAACGAAGTAGGGGCGAGAATGGCCCTGCCGTAGCCCAAATCGACGAAGGAGATTCACGCCAGTAAAGTATATTTTTGAGATGGCTTCTAGTTACAATGGAAAAGCGCCGTTCCGAGAGCATCTCGGAGCGGCGCTTTGCTGATGAAGCGGGCGGTAGTTTTACTCCGCTACGACTTCAAAAGCCAGTTGGGTGACGACCTCGGGGTGGAGGTTGAGCGTAGCTTCGTATTCGCCGAGGTGTTTGACGTCGTCGGGCAGTACGATCTTGCGGCGGGGGACGTCCACGCCGAACTGCTCCTTGAGGGCGCCAGAAACCTGTAGCGGGGTGACGCTACCGAAGATTTTGCCACTCGTTCCGGCCTTGGCGCCGATGCGGAGGGTCTTGCCTTCCAGTTGGGTAGCAATCTCGCGGTAGGTACCGATCATCTGGGCCTCGGCAGCTGCTTCGCGGCGGCGCAGGTCATCCAGGCGCTTGCGATTGCTCGTATTGGCAATCAGTGCCAGGCCCTTGGGGATGAGGTAGTTGCGACCGTAGCCGTCCTTGACGGTCACGATGGTGTGCTTGTCGCCTACCTTTTCGATATCTTGCAATAAAATGAGTTCCATTGTTGAGAAAAGTTTACCGATTAAAAAATCAGGACGTGGTGGACCACGCGTTTATTTGAGCAAATCCGTTACGTAGGGCAACATGGCCAGGTGGCGAGCTCGCTTGACCGCGATGGCGACTTTACGCTGGTACTTGAGGGAGTTACCCGTGATGCGGCGGGGCAAAAGCTTACCCTGGTCGTTGACAAATTGAACGAGAAATGCGGGATCTTTGTAATCGATATGCTTGATACCGAACTTGCGGAAACGGCAGTACTTTTGCCGCTTGGATCCAATTTTAGGATTACTGAGAAATTTTATATCGTCTCTTGAAGCCATGATTTTTAATTTTGGTCGCTGTACAGCGTTGGTGGTTGATGGAGCAACAATTGATGCTTGTGCTTATTCCTTCTTTGCCTCGGAGCCTTCCTTGGCGTTCGACTCTTCCTTGGGAGCGCGTTCCTTCGAATTGGGACGGTCCTTGCCCCGCGAGTTGGAGCGGTTGTTGCCCCGCGAGTTGGAAGAATTGGACTTGCCGCCTTTGGACTTTTTCTTGCTCACCGTACCGATCAAGCCTTTGCGCTTGTCTTCGTTGTACTTGACGCCGTACTTGTCCAGCTTTACCGTCAAAAAACGCATGATGCGTTCGTCGCGGCGCATGGCCAGTTCGATTTTGTTGATCAAATCTCCGGTGGGCACCGAAAATTCAACGCTGTAATAAATACCGGTCGTTCTTCTGTTGATGGTGTAGGCCAATTGGCGCAAGCCCATCTCGTCGACGTGTACAATTTCGGCACCCAGACTCTTGAGTTGGTCGGTGTACGTCGTCGCTGTCGATTTAATTTCATCGCCCGACAGAACTGGATCTACGATGAAAGTTACTTCGAAATTTCGCATTAGAAATGAAGTGCTTTTGTGAATGAATAAAAAACGGCTGCAAAGATAGGAATTTAGCTGCGTTTGTGCAAAAGAATGACGAAAGATGCCCCCCAATTACCGGCATTTTGCCCTATTTTTGTGTTTCACGGCCGAATCTCAGGTCGTCAGTAGCACGCAAAGCCGTCCAAAAATCACAAATTCATGCCCTTATTTTCCACTTTACCGCCGTGGCGCTACCCCTGGTGCCTCTTTTTGTCACTGATCCTGTGGAGCCCGCTGTCCGCCCAACTGCCCGAGGATTTCTTCCAGGAAGTCGTCGCGGAGTTTCAACTGCCGGTGGGCCTCACCGTCGATGAACGGGGCTACACCTACGTCTGGGAAAAAGGGGGCATCGTTTGGCTACTCGACTCCAACGAGGTCAAGATGCCCACCCCCTTCCTCGACCTGTCCGAGGAGGTCGCCGAATGGCGCGACCACGGCTTGCTCGGCTTTGTCCTCGATCCCGACTTTCTCTTCAACGGCTACGTCTACTGTGCCTACACCGTCGACCGCCACCACCTCTTTCACTACGGAACGCCCGACTACTCGCCCGACTCAACCGTGCTCAACCAGGCCACCATCGGTCGCATCACCCGCTTCACGGCCGATGCCGACCGCAATTTTACCGTCGCCCCTTACGAAACGCGTAAGGTACTGCTTGGGGAAGACCTCCAGTCGGGCATCCCCATTCCCAACAACCTCCACGGCGTCGGTTCGCTCGCCTTCGGGGACGATGGCAGCCTCCTGACTTCGACGGGCGATGGGGGGCCCGATTTTCAGGCCGAATTCTCGGGAGACTTTCACATCGAGCAGGCCATCGAGGAAGGCATCTTATCGGCAGCGGAACAGGTCGGTCCTTTTCGTGCCCAATTGTTGGGGGGGCTCAACGGTAAAATCCTCCGGCTGGATCCCCTTACGGGCGATGGCCTGCCCGACAATCCCTACTTCGATCCCGCTCAACCCCGGAAGGCGGCGTCGCGGGTGTGGACCTTGGGCATTCGCAATCCTTACCGCATGGCTACGATTCCCGGTTCGGGGAGTCACGATGCGGGCGCTGCCAATCCGGGGATTATCGTTTTTGGGGATGTGGGGGAAGGACTTTGGGAGGAGATCAACTTCGTGACGGGCCCGGGGCAAAATTGTGGCTGGCCCATTTATGAGGGCTTGGAGGAAAATTGGAAATGGGCCCCTACCCTACGGAAAAATACCACCGCTCCCAACCCCCTGGCCGGAGCGACCAACTGCGACCGGGATTATTTTTACTTCCAGGATTTGCTACTCCCCGCCAACGACGAAGCGAAATATTTTTGGCGCAACCCCTGCGACGACCAGCAGTTGATCCCCAATGGCATTCCGCGTTTTACCCATCACTGGCCGGTCATCGAATACAACAATCAGCTATTTAACCAACCCACCCGCGCCCGCATCGCCTTTTTTGACGACTCGGGTACGAAGGTCATCAGCCCCCTCCCTGCGCTCAACAATGGCATCCGCGGTCAAAACTTCGACGGCTTCTCGGCGATGGCGGGTTTTTGGTACGAATCCGGCCCCCTGCCCGAGCAGTACCAGCGCACCTTTTGGATGGCCGACTACAGCGGCTGGATCCGTTACCTCAGCCTCGATGAGGACTACCGAGTGACCCGCGTCGATACCTTTACCCGCTTCGACCACGACATCGTCGGACTGACGTTCAACCCCCAACAACAGAGCATTTACTTTGTCGACATCTCGGAGGGACGCTTGTACAAGATCGCTTACGGCATCGATCCACCTCCAGTCATTCAGGTCGAACCCGCGGTCGCCTGGGGGCCCAGCCCACTCCGCGTTCAGTTTGACGCCAGCACCTCCTTTCACCCCAAGAACCTCCCCTTCAGCTACCACTGGGACTTTGGCGATGGCCAGCAGTCGACCGAAGCGGCCCCCAGCCACACCTACATTGCCAGTGGCAGCGCTCCCGAGTCCTTTATCGCTACCCTCCGCCTCCGGGACAGTCTGGGCATTGAGGCGCAGCGGGAGATTTTGGTATCCCTTAACAACAGCCCCCCCCAGGTCGAAATCACAAGCGACAGCAACGGCGATTTGTACCCCAACACGGGCTACACGAGAGATCGGAAGAGCGACGGGGAGGGAAAGAGAGT
>CALCCH010000764.1 GCA_937899855.1 uncultured Saprospirales bacterium
TCGATTGCAACGGCGCCGTTTGTATCCCCTGCGCCGGAGTGCCCGGCGATTGCTCTACCGGACCCACCACCACCCAAGCTTGCGACGATGGCGATCCTTGTACCATCAATGACCAAGAGACCATCCTCAATGCCGACGGCTCCATCTGTATCCCCTGCGCCGGAATACCCACCGACTGTAGCAACGGAAGCAGCAGTAGCATTCCCTGTGACGATGGCGACCCCAATACCATCAATGATGAGCAGCGCATTTTGGACTGTGACGGTTCCGTCTGTACCCCCTGCCAAGGAATCCTGTGCGAGGTGGTCGCTGCCATTCAAGATCCGATCGGCAGCTTGAATTGTCAGAGTCTGGAATCGGGGTTGGTACTGGAAGGGATTGGCTCTTCCATCGGGGTGGGTATTGTCTACGAGTGGCTTTTCCAAGGTGGCAGTTTGGGCAATGAGCTATCGCAGGAAATATTTGCCGAAGGCGTTTACCAACTGATCGTCACCGATCAATCGACGGGTTGTGCAGATTCAGCGGAGATTTCCATCAGTATTCCCGTAGTCGACCTCTCGCCCACACTAAGCATCAATGGGGAAAGCTGTACGGGACAAGCGGACGGTAGTCTGGTTATCGACGCGGTGATGGGGGGTAATGGCCCTTATCTCTACGCCCTCAACTCTGGGGATTTCCACTCCACCAACCGCTTCGAAAACCTGGCGCCGGGCATCCACTGGCTGACCATCCAAGACGTGGATGGTTGTGAATCGCTTGTCGAAGTGATCATTGCGGAAGCGCCCGCGCTGTTTTTAAATTTGGGTAGAGATCGGTCGATTGACTTTGGCGATACCGTTCACCTTTCCCCGCTCACGAATGCCTTGGTGGATAGCGTCCATTGGGATTTCCAGGAAAGCTTAAGTTGTGTAGATTGTCTGCCCGCCATCGCACAACCCCGGGAAGAAACGACCTACGTCCTCTCCCTGATGGATGACAATGGCTGCTGGCTCACGGACCAAATCACCATCTTCGTGGACCGGACGGAGCAGGTGTTTGTCCCCAACGTATTCTCTCCCAACGGGGATGGCATCAATGATTACTTTACGATCTACGCCAGTGCGGATGTCAAGCGGATCAAACAGTTTAAGGTCTTTGATCGGTGGGGCGCCCCCCTCTTTGCCGAAAACGATGTGCTGGCCAATGATTGGCGACAGGGCTGGGATGGTCGGCACCGGGGAGAATTTGTCAATCCGGGTGTTTACGTGTACTTCGTCGAGGTGGAATACCGGGATGGACGAGTGGAAATCCAGGGTGGGGATTTGCTGCTGGTCCATTGAGGTAGTGGAGCGGCCGTTGAATGGCTGAATGGCAGGATTTGGGGGAGGAATGGCCGGGGGCGACCTTAATCGGATGGCGCAACGCGAGGCTGGACCCATTCCCAGCGACAGACGTTGCGAAAGCCAATCCAAAACGTTGGTTTCACGAAGGCATCGTTCCTCGGGATGTCGACCACCGCGAGCGCCTGCCGCCAACTCCCCCCTTTGACGACCGCTCCCCCCGCCACCAGCTCCGCGACGTTTCCAATGACACCGTGCAGTCCGTAGACGTTTTTCGAGAGCAGGTCCACCCGACTGGGCATCCACTCCAAGCCCGGATTGCCCTTCGTCCCCCTACTGTAGATTCCCTCTCCCAGATGGTACAGACAACCGCGCCACCGCTGTATTTTGCGATTGTACCGCGACAAACTGTCCGTCCCGTAGCGCCAGCCGCTGTCCCGACCGGCCAGTTGCTCCCACTCCGCCACCGTTGGGATGGCATAGCTGGGCAAAGCCAGTGCTTGGTGCCGAATGATCCAGTCGTAGCCGCCCCGGAGGTAACGCTCGCGGGTAAATACGCGATTGGAATCCAAAGTGCCTGCGGACCGAATCCAGCCAGCCTCCAGAAGGATTTGTTCCGCCACCCGATCCGTACGCCAGATCGAATAGGCGCGGGCTTGCGCCCCGGTAAGTCCAACGATCGGATGGTGGTCGTAAGCGGGATGGGAAAAATAACTGCCCCGGTAGGGTTCTCCCAAGTAAACCTCTTCCGCCAACACGCTGGTATCCGGTCGCGCTTGGCGGTACCGCGCGGAGGTCTTGCCGTACACCCGGGCTAGCCAGGACAGGTACTCCCGGTAGGCCCGATTGGTGACCTCGGTTTGGTCCGCGTAAAAGTTGTCCGCTATGCGCAGGGTATTGGGGGGAGCCGTCACTTTGAGGGCGGTCGTCTCCAATTGGATCCTTTCCTTACGCGTACAGGCACTGGTCAGCAGCAGCAAAAGGGGGACTAAAATTCCCCACCAACGCAATAGGCACTGCATCCCCTAATCCTTTTGCTCGGGCTGGGGATAAGGGCGCCAGGTATAGCTCTTGTGGACGATTTTCCAGGAGCCCTCGTATCTGAGCAGTAGAAAATAATCGGTAAAAATCCGCCAATTGGGAATGACGATTTCGGCCTTGGCGATGGCCGCGTCTTTTTCGTAGTCGATGGAGATGATCCGGCCGATACGGTTGGCCTTCTTGCCTTCCTCGACATTGGCGATGTACTTTTCGCCGGAGCGTACGCGCAGGCTATCGGCTTCGGTGACAGTGTAGAGGTTAAAATCGGGGTGGAAGGCCCGACGCAGCCGGTCGGGTTCGCCATTGGCCGTTCCCTCGATGTAGTCCATCAGGGTGGCCGTGATCTGGGCCAATTCGGAGGGGGTGTTCTCGGTTTGGGCGGACAGGGAAAGGGAGCAAAGCCAAAACAGCAGTAGTCCTCCCAACTTTAGTGGGGTCGTCATAGGCAAATTTTTGAATCCCTCAAGATAAATATTAAAAGCTATTCCCGCTAGCTTCGCTCCCACTTTGCGTCGCGAATCCGCTCGGCGCGCGACTGGATCCAATCGGCCTGGGCGGGCGTATCGGGGACCTTGACCCGGCGGTATTTTCCGATGACCTCAAAAATCTGCTCGCTGGGCATTCCCAAGTTGATCAATACCGCCGCCGCCAAAGTAGAAGACCGACCAATGCCCATCCGACAGTGAATCACGACTTTTTTGCCCTGCCGGACCAACTCGGCGAGCCGGGCCACCAACTGGAGGAAGGACGCTTCCTCACCGGGAGGGTGCACATCCGGGATGGGATAGTTGATAAATTCCATCCCCCAATTTTGACAAGCCTCGGCTTCCCCTTCGAGTCCCAAGTCCCAAGCTTCGGATGTTTCCAAGAGGGAGACCAAACAATCGACGGATCGGATCATCAGCCCCTTGATCTCATCGTCCAGCCAATCGTTGCCCCGGGGCCGGGCCATGATACCGAGTTGTTTTTCGCCGCTCGCGGCTTCGTTGATCCAGTATACATCAGAAATCATATCTGTGGGTAGCTTTTTTGGTGTTGCTTAGGAAACACTTTTCCCAGCGTTTTGATCGCTCCGGAGCACCAACCAGTAATCAGTGCCGTTGGCGTGTTGGGTGACGGCGCAACCAACGAGCAGGGAATCCGCCACGGATACCGCTGGAAAAGTCTAGGCCCGCTCCGGTACCAAAATACCAGTGGTTGGCCTCTTTTTGGGCCAGCATAATTCCGGTCAAACCGGCTAATAACAATAAGGTTAAGGTTAATTTTTGCATCGTAGAAGGGTTTGGTTTATTACTTTACTTTTAACTCACCCTTCTTCAAGGCCATTCTCAAGTCGTCAACCGCCAATAAGTCAGGTTTCTAAAACCCTTCCACCGCGCCTCTCCTTATTTGAAAGGATCGCTGTATTTCTCGTCCACCAAGACCTCCTCGTCGGTCAGCGTATGTAAAAAAGCCACCAGGGCCTCCTTCTCCGCCTGGCTCAGATCGAGCCGCAGTACCTCCGCCTCCCCCGCCTGGCCGTCGTCGAGGGTCTCTAAGCGAAAATGCAAATTGGGATGATCCGCCACCCCATCGCTGTAGTGATTGACCACCTCCATCAAAGTCGCAAAACGCCCGTCGTGCATATAGGGACCGGTCACCGCAATGTTTCGCAAAGTAGGCACCTTGAAGAGGCCACGATCCGCAGCCCGACCGGTAAAGGCTCCCTTGCCCTGATCGGTGTACGCCAAGGCCAGTCCGTTATTCTAGGCCTCATCGTTGACGTGCTGGGGACTGCCGTGACAGTACAAACAAGTGGCACCATTGCGCCCGCGGTAAAAAACATCCAGCCCCAAATTTTCCTGGTCCGTAAAGTTGGGAAAATTGGGCATCTCCTCTTCGTCCTCGGGTAGGCCCGCCGCCACAAAACCCCGATCGAATTTGGAATTGACCGAGACGATCGAACGCGTAAACTGCGCCAGCGCCCGGGCGATGCGCTCCGCCGTCACCTCCTCACTGCCAAAGGCCTTGGTAAACAGCACCTGGTAATAATCCAGGGGCTGCAATTTGGCCACCAAATCCTCCAGGGTCATCCCCATTTCGATGTGGTCCTGAATCGGCAGCAAGACCTGCGCTTCGAGAGTGGCGGCTCGCTCGTCCCAAAAAAAGTGACCGTTCTCGTAGTAGCGGCTGTTGATCAGCGTCATGGAATTGCGCTTGGTCCGTTCCCCATTCAGGCCCACGCTAAACCGGCGCGGGTCCGAAAAGGCGGCCCCTTGCTCATGGCAGGACGCACAGGAAATGCGGTTGTTTTGCGACAACTGCGGATCGTAAAACAGCACCCGTCCTAGGGTGGCGCCCATGTTGGTAATCGGATTGTCCTCGGGCGTATTGTCCGCGTCGTAGGCCTCGGCCGACTGGTAATGCGGCGGCAGGCGCGTATCGGTGTAGTTGAAGGGCAGCGCTTTGAGGTCGAGCACTGGCGTGAGGATTTGCAAATCGGCAGCGGAAAAAGTGCTGGTGTCCGCGGGAATTTGCTCCGGCGTTTCCTCCAAATCCGTTTCGCGATCGCAAGCGGACCACAGGAGGGCCAGGGCCAAGAGGATTACTGTTGGTCGAGTCATAAAAAATGCAGTTGTGTTAAAGGGTAGCGGTATCTTCCGTAAGCTTAAAAGAAGCAAATCGCTTTTTCCCTAACCCACAACTGGTTTTTATAGGGGGGTGCTGCGCAAAATTCCGGCGGCGCTTCCCTCATCCCGCCGCGCCAAGGGCCCGGCGGACCCGAGCACTTTGGGCCACCAACTGCTAATGGGGACAATCCGTGGCGAGCCGACGGGCTCAACGCTCCTCCAACCAGTCCGCCATCGTTTCGAGAAAACCCGTACAGCGGACGTAAGGGAGCTGATCGTCCTCGTGTTCGTAAAAGCCACCCGTTTCGCACTGGAACATATTGTGGTTGCAAGCGGGAAAGGAGCGGACGGTCAAGTCGGCCCGTTCGCCCAGGCAGCGCTCGTACAGGGCGCGGGTCTGGGTCCAATCCACATTTTTATCCTGCTCCCCAAAGAAGGCCAGTACGGGGCAGTCAATGCGAGCCAGCAGGCTATCAAAACCTGGAATGCAAACCTCCAGTCCGGTCGCCTCATCCAGGGTTACCTTGCTAAATTTCTGCTGGTAGGCGTAGTAGCCCGCCTCGCTAATTTCCGTGTTTCCCGTAAAGCGCCGAAAAAATGGATTTTGGCGGAGCGCGGTCGTAGCTGCCAGGTAGGTTTCAAAACTGCCCCCCGAATGGGTAATCCGTACCCCCACCGCCCACTCGCCAACGATCCGGTCGACGCTGTCCGGTGGGTGTCCATTGAGTTTTAAATTTTCCGCCAGGAGGTACTTGAAGTTTTCCTTATCATCCACCCCACTCACCGAGATCCAAAAGGCAATGTCCGGCCGCTGCGCAATGACCAGCGGATTGATCCAGCCCGCCCGACTGATGCCCCACAGACCGATGACCTCCGACCCGTCGCCCCCTAGCCGCCGCAGGGCATCGAAGGCCGCCATAACCTCCGCCGCGCTGTTCTGCACGGGATGCTTGTAATCAAACGTCCCCCCACTTTGGCCACAGCCCATTTTATCCCACATGCAGGTTCCGTAGCCCGCCGCCACCAGCGTAGCGCGAACGTCGGCGTGCCAATCCTGGGCCACCGCATTGGTACTTCCCGAACCGTGTACGAGCACGACGATCCCCTTGGGCGGCCCTTCCGGCGGCAAGTTCAGCACGCCGTTGAGTACGACACCCTCAAATTCAAATTCGAAGATTTGCCCAGTCGGTTGGGCTGGTGTCAGCGTAGTACTAAGGACCAGCCAAAACAAAGTCGCAAAGTATTTCATGTCGTGTCGATTAAAGCAGCGCTGTCGATCGGTCGCTAGCGGTGGACCAAGGGTAATCCGCGAAGCAGACTACGCGCCCAAAGCTAAGGAACCCGGAGCAGGGGGGAGGCCTCCATCCGACGGAGGGCTTCCAATTCACGACCAATTCGGATCTCCACTTCTCCGATCCGCTGTCTTTCGATTTCTTCGCCGCCCCTTAGGTCTCCTCCTTGGGCTTGATAGCTACCCCTTTGAAGAAAGTATAGCAAAAAGTTCCACCCCCGGCGGCGGTTCGTTCCAGATCGCGGATACCACGTTGGAACTCGTGCTCCGGCAGCAGTTTTTTGGCGTAGACCTCCTCGGCGATCCCGCGGATCATGGCGGTAAAGGTATCGCGCGTAAAGCCCTGAACCAGGGCGGGCTTGGAATCATCGACGTAGATCTGTCGGGGGCTCACCCCCACTTCCGCAAAGCCCACCTCCCGCAACAGGGGGTACAACTGCCGACCGATGTTGGCATCGCCGCCGTTTTGTGCTTGCAGTTCGACCTGGGCGGCCACTACCTGGCGAGCGTAGGCGCTGTCGGGATGAAAGTAAGTCGAGCCGTGATCGCCCTCGACGACGGTGATCGTACCACCGGGGCGCAGTACGCGCCACAGCTCCCGAAGGATGTCCCTGGGAGCTGGGACGTGCTCCAGGACAAAGCAGACGAAGACGTGGTCAAAGTGGTGCCTGGGGAAAGACAGTCGGGTGAGGTCTTCCCGTTGCAGCTCGACGTTGGACAGCTTTAGGTCTTTGACCAATTCGGCGGCTACCTCCAGTGATTTTTGCGATAGGTCGACCCCTACGAAGGTACACGTTGGATTTTGGCGAGCGATGGTTTGGGTTTGGGCTCCGACGCCGCAGCCCGCTTCCAGGATGTGGGCCCCGCTTTCCCAGTGGGAATCCCAATGGATAAAATCGGCGATGGAATGGGCTTGGTCGTACAGCCGTTGGGTTTCGGTGGCGGAGTAGCCGTGGATGTAGCGATCGGCCTGGGTGGTTTTATAGGTGTCGACCCGTTCTTCGATCTCTTTCACCTGGCCGAGGATGGTCCGGGCGGCTTCGCAGAGTTCGCGACCGAGGGCGGTAAAGTGCAGTTGGCCCCCGGAGCGGTGGAAGACGGGGATGCCCAGGGTGGATTCCAGTTGTTTGAGTTGGTGGCTCAAGGCGGAGGGGCTGAGGTGGAGTTCCTGGGCGGCCCGTTTGAGGGTCCCGTGTCGGTCGATGGCGTCGACCAGCACCAGGTGGCGGATTTCGAACATGCGGCTTTTTGGTATAAATGTATTGCGGGGGGCGCGCAAAAGCGAACGATGGGCCTGAAAAGCGTTCAGGGGAGGGATGAATTTTTTTCAGGGGGGAGTGGCGTCCACCTTGCGACAAAACACATTAAATATATTGACAATATGAATATTATTTGTTATACTTGTACCTATTGTTGAAACACTATTCTTTCAAGTGGTGGATAGAACCCAGCGGTGAATAAAACTTTAAAGTCCATTGACAAGCAACGACAACTTAACGGACTATGCCAAATACATAGCCCGACTGGCTCGGAGTGGTTCTGACGAAATATTCTCCAGCCTTGAGCCCCAAATTGGTCCCGCAATCATTAAGCATTTACTCCAGCAAGTGATATCCGGGAAGTGCCATTCCGTACGGGTATTTACGCATAGTCTAGAGGACTTAATCCCAGACGAAGAGCTATCCATCCATTTATTTTTCAACTGCGTACGAAAAAACAAACGCTGCAAATTGGTTTTCGTACTTCCTCAGTCCGCTAGTCGATCCTCCAAATTATATCGTACACTTGTAGCTTTGCGCGATAGTGATGCCTACGGAGATCGGGTGAGCTTAAGTCATTTAAGGGCAGAAAGAGGCAATGGCTCTTCTCAGCTAGACCAGCCCTGGGTCTCCGACCTCAAAAGCACTGTAATCGCCTCTCCGATGTTCAGAGAGGAATACAAATCAGGAGCCTCCTCCTTTACATTCAATAACAAAGCCCAGGCAAGGGCATTGGCAGATCAATTTGATACGCAATTCCTCCAGTCGGGCTCTTTGGAGGAGTATCGGCCTATGCTGGAAGTCACCGGAGAGTTTTTTGGGCGACCGACTTCCCCGCGGCGGCGTGAAACAAGCTAAGGGACACTCTGGCGATTACTATTTTTGAGTTTCACTACTTCATGTCTGACTATTTTCAACATATAGAATTACTGCATCTCATTGCTTGGCGGAATCCTTTTTAATACGTACTAGATGGCTACCGAGAGAAAGGATTGGCGCTACTGAGCTTTACAGCGCTCATCCAGGCCCTACTGGCTACTGGCTTTGCTTACCACAGCATCAAGAAAGTACGCAAGTTGGTAGACAGCTACATGGCGGTTCAATTTCGCGATTACGAGACAATTCGAAAGAATACCTCCCAAAAAGTAAGTACAGAAATTGATGAAATACTGAATGGGGGTAATGTAACGTTGCCTAACGACATTGTCAAACTTTCGGATTACAAAGAGCAACTGAATGATTTGCTTGAGGATATGAGTGATAAGCGACAGAGCATACTGCGCTGTACGGGGCAAGCTTTTTTTATTCTGGGACTTTATTGCTTTCTACTCCTTATTTTGAGTGGCTTTGAAAACGCCAATACCAGCGATTTTTACCATTGTAAATTTAAGAACACCCTTACTTTTTTTAATGGCCAGGTATTGACCTACCTAGTGGTGCAGTACTTTTTTGATCGGTTTGATGGTGCAAAGTCCTTGATTCACACGAGTTTTGTTCTTGGCTTCTTAATCGTATCCGTACCCGTTGGATTAAAGATTCACTATGCTTTCGATATGTTTGCAATTGTGATATCGACGTTATTCGTTTTATTTACGCCCTTTATATTAGCCTGCACCAGTGCCTTTAGACTAAGTCGAGGAGGTGTAATGAGGCGGTTTGACCGGCAGTACCAGAAGATTGTCGATCAGTTCAAAAGCGAATTCGCAGATGTTATGGCATGATAATTTTTTCCTGTAGCTCGTACAGGCCCACTTGTGGTGATCGCTCTCCGCGACGGTACTCGTAAAGGGCCAGCATTTTAAAATCAAGCAGCCTGAGATCTTCCCACAAGGTTTTGAGAATTTCTTCTTTTAAGCCTTCCGTATCACCCAAGTCTTTGTGATAAAAGCGAAGAGTATTCTTGTCGAAGCTTTCCCGGGAGATACTACAGGAAAAACAAGCTTTACAATTGTGCGTATTGTACACCGGGTGGTCTCCATCTTTTAGCAGCTGGCAGTACTGTTCACGCATTCTTCTACTCACCGACGCCAAATATTGTAAAGCCCATTCTTGTGAGTGATACTGGGAAAATTCATTTGGGTGAGTAATCAACAGTGGCCGCTCCAGGGCCTGCGCCAAACTTGTGAGTTTTTTCATTCCACGCAGCAAATTTTCCCGGCTATTTACATGCTGGTAGAGATCAAATTCAAAAGCCATCTCGATGTCCTGCATTCGCTCCGCAACTGGGTTGTACGCTGGGGGAGGATTGGGAATCGGGGTGGGTTGTCCAAAACTTTTGAGTAACCATCTGGTAGCCAGAATACTCATGAAAATGGTTAGGAGGAGGCTGGTATAAAAAATTATCTTCTTGGTTTTAGTACTCAAGCCTTCGAACCAGGTCTTAAATCCGGTAAGCTTGGGAATGGAATAGTGTTGCATTGGTTTGGGGTTCTACAGACAAATAATACATTATACCTAAATGTAATATATTTTTGCCTCTTAATTGTTATAAAACCCTTATTTTTACAGCACATTTTTTTCCCCACCACGATAATTAGGCGTTTTCCTCAAAATTTCTCCCCACCATAAGACTTCGGAGTTGATTCCAAAGACCAATCCGTTATTTACGGAGATTGGAGTCTTACGGGTCGTCACTGTCATCGATCAGGCCCTGATGTTATGATGTACGCGCCTCTTACAAACGCACTTCGCAGTGTGGTGTGAAACGGCTAGTCGGGACAGTCCATCTGAGCACTAGACTTGGACTACTTCCCCGACCCATTCCAAATCTGCCGCTGGGCGGCTTCGATCGCATCCAAGTCCATTACCTCCACCTCGCCCTTGTGCTTACGTAGGACGGTATTGGCATCTTGCAGTTCGAAAGAGAGGGGATGGAAATCAGCGGGGTCGGCGGGACCAACCGAGGAGAAACGGGCCAGGTCTATACCAAGACTAATACTTCTCCTGGGCATCCAAATACCGCTTGACTCCAGTTTAAGAATTTGATAGTGATAGACATGTAGGATACGGTCCCCAAAGATGTACACCACTTCAGTTGAAGAGGAGATGATAAAATCTACCAATGTCCTGGATGTCGGTACCTCCGCAAGTGTGTCTATAACCTGACCATTTTCACTCAAAATTAGAAACTGTCGGCTGTTGCTTTCACTGACTGGAATTAGAGAGAGGGTATACGTTGGATTTTGTGCATCAGCAAACTCACAAAAGAAACCAAGTAAAATTATCAAAGCGCAACAACTAAGGGGTCTGTGTGAAGTATTCATAAGCAAGTGGCCCATTAATCTTAGGGCATTATGGTGGTTTGCTGTACGGATGTATTCAGGTGGCCATTCCAAAGAATGTCGTAGGTTCTGAGCATATTATTTTCAATGCGTTCATAAAAAAAGAACGTTCCAAATCCATCGAGAGAGGCGTTTTCCCAGTCGTTGCCACTGCTTTGGGGAGGGCTGCCGTAGGAGGGGTCAAAATAACTACCATCGTATTTTACCATGGCGTGATTTACAAAAAAGGACTGCGGATCCGGGTTTCCTTGCCCTGGAATTCCATTCAGTTCCGCCGCTCTGATACTGTTCCCATTCGCAATAGTGATGGATGCCACTCCGTTTGGGTCCGTTTCGTGGATAAAGAATTTATTATTCCCCCCGGAGCCACCGGTGGGGCCAATAGACGAAGTGAAGTCCCAAGATTTAACCAGTAATATCCCTAGAATTTGGTTACTCCTAGGAAAGGGTTCAATAAAAGAAAACTGACTGGTATTGGGTTCTCCCGCAAAGAAGGTATTCAGATCGCTAGAAAGTTGATTGGCATCTGATCCAGACAATGGGTTGTGCCAATCAACGTTTACTAAATCGACGGAGGGAATGCCTTGTACCAGTATCATATCTCTAAATAAGTTAGCCCATGCGCCACAGCGACTATCCTCATAACGCAACAATCCGGCCGTCGTGAAACAGGCAGGCTCAGGAGCGGGATTTGATGGGCGCCAGTAAGTCATGTCGTTGTTACTCCCGACGCGCCGAACCGATTGATCTTGAAATTCAGTGTAAATGCTGCGGACGATCAGCTTCTTTGCGTCAAGCACCACCGCATTTTTACATCCTAAATACAGTATAGTATGAAATGCTTTGGTCGTAGAGCTCAATAGGGGCGAACCGTGGGTCACGTTCAATGGGTGCTGGCTGGTATCAACTTCCCCCCAGGGCCCAATCTGAATATTGGACAAGTACCAAGTAAGCTCAAAATCATCCCAAAAACCTACCTCAGCTTGTGGAAAGGCCTGATCCATGGATGACTCCAAATAGAGCCACTTCCCACCAAACTCAATCAGTTCTTTCACCGGCATCTGATACCCTCCTGGATGTTCCGCTTTCGCGTAGAATTTCTGACCAGCGGGACCATTACAAATAATGTCAAATGTTGCACTAAGCCTGGCAGTACTCCCGCTAACGTAAGCAACGGGCTTCGCTCCTCCGTTTTTATTCCACGCCTCCGTCGAAAGGACACCCGAAATACTAAAGTCGTCCAGGTCATTTCGGATTACAATCCATTCCCCATCCCCCGGCAAGGGTTTCCAAAATGTTACCTCCTCAAGACTAACACTGTTGCTGTAATCAAAATTTGGTCCGGAGAACGATCCATCAGGATTTGACTGTCCGCCCACCGTCTCTGAGGACAGACAGAGAAAAAACAGCAATAGCTGCGAATAAAAAACTATTTTCATTGGTTGGTACCTTTATAGCTTGATCATGTTCCAGTAAATCAGGTGTTTGGTATGATCACCATCTACGGTGACAAATGATAAAACGGTCTTCCAGGTCATGGTGCCATCTCCCTTTTGCTCCAACGAATAGGTGTCGGTAGGTACTTCAAAATTATCCGCCGAAAGAGGGGCAAGTACTACCCGGTCCTTAGCCGGGAGGTAAGCGTATAAGAAATCTATAGCGGACTGACTACCAGGCTGGGTAAACTTCCCGTGTTCATCATCAATTAGCTGTAGCGTAAAAAAACGAGCCGAAGTAAATTCTAAAGTATCATTTTGGTAAAACTCCCCACGCTCGTGAACCCGCCAACTACCAATAAACTCAGGATGATCGAATACGGGTAAGTTGGCAGCTTCGTCCTCCTGACAGGAATACAGCAGCAACATAGAAAGCGATAATGTGACGTATAATGATCTCATCGTATACCTTGTTATCCCTGACGGGATAATGTCCACTGACGAACCACCGTAGAGATAAGATCACCGTTGGGATCTCGAAGAATGCTGTGCCTCTCCCAAATCATTTGGTGCTCCCTTATTTCGGTGATGTCAAAAACGGTGGTAATTGTATTTTCTCCGATCGGAAAAATTTGTCCCATAATTACTTTATTGCTTTGCTTAAAGTAATGATACACGATCTCTCCTTTTCCGCCGGATGGTAAATATTCGTAGGTTCCTGTTTCCTGATCCTCCCCTAGGGTGAGACGACTTTGTTGACTACTTGAGGACAGGAGAATATTATTGGCATCATACTGACTGAGCGTCTCCATGACATTCCAAACCCCTACCACGGTATCGCCTTCGTCCGGTGACGGGGCGATCTCATCGTCCGTGCCACAGCCCATCAAGAAGACCGTTATTAGCAGCAAATATTGTATTACTTTCTGGTTAAACTCCATTGGTAAATTATTTTATCAGCAGCCCTTGTACCTTCATTGTACCATTCTTGTATCCGTGGTTCATTTCGCCTGATCTCATAGGTGACGGGAACGTCATTCACCGATATGATGGTAGTTGGGGTGATGGTAATTTCCTGGGCATTGCTATCGTAGCACCAGTCCAGGGTACGCTGAATGGAAAATGGGGTACTTTCCTCGCCGGTTCCGTCGGAGTCCAGGCGCACCCAACCTTCGGAATAATACGTATCTTCCCCACCACTGGGATAAATCTGGGTAATGGCTAAAACGTATTCCCATTCCCCGATTAAATTTTCCCTGGGAGCGAAGTCATCTTTATCGCCGCAAGCATTGCAAACACAAAGTAATAAGGTGATTAAGATCGTGATACGCATGGATTATTTGGATTTGATGATTCTGGTTTGGTGAATGCCACTGCTGGTACGCAATACGACGAAGTAAATGCCAGCCGCATAGGAGCCCAGATCAAGGTGCCAGTGATTTTGCCCTTCCTGAAGTAAGACCGCTTCGTGTTCGAGAATGCTGCCGGTGATATCAAGCACTTTTAATACAGCTCTTTCGGAAGTCAGCACTGGCGCACGATGGGTAATGGTAAGCTCACGACTAAATGGATTGGGTATGGCAAGTAGTTCCCCAAGCGTCGTCTCCCCACGCCCAGTCAGTTCAGTACTTACCGGATCAATACTTGTGCTTGAGGTAGACAGAGGAAGGGAAGATGCTTTTAGCTGCGTTACCTCAGTTGCGATCCCCTCGGCTGAAAGTAGATCGGTTAAAAACGCGTCATCGAATCCTACATCGGGAATAAAAACTTCTATTGTTCCGATTTCGGGAACATCATCAAATGTATACGTTTCGTAATGGCCCGTTTCGGGCCATCCCCCATCCGATCCAAAATTGAGTGGACATACTTTGACCTCATCATCACACTCCGGATCACACCACCGTACTAATTCGCCCCCATCGCAGGTCAATACCTGCCAGCATCCACAACGCGTCCCGCCACAGTTGACACAGCCGCCACTCCCCCCCAGCCCCAAGCGGTTGACTACATCCGTAACAATAACGTAATCGCCAAAGTCACAATACGATACCCGGAGACAGTAAAAGCATCCATTGACCTCATCGTACCCCGAAAGCAGCTGGGTACTCGCAGTACCCCTAATTCTGCTACATTCTTCCCCGGTGCGGTTGTTTCGAGTCACCAAATCGCAGCCCTCCAGATTTTGCGTGGTCCCCACAAAAATACGTTCTCCGATTACCGTGTCTGTTCCCGTACAGAAAGCATCAACGTACCTACAGTCCAATGCATTGGTCCGGTAAACGATTGGGTAGGAATTACTCAATATGATCTGGCCGCTACACTCCGTAACGAAAGTACACGCTGCCCAACGCTGACTTATTTGTCCAATACCAACCGTAAAGCACTGGGCCAGTCGACAATAATTTTCATCCGTCACGGTCACGCAATACTGTCCACTCGGAAGCGAAAATAGGTCTTTGGTAGTAGCCCCGTTATCCCACTGATATTGATAAGGCATCGTCCCACCAGAAACATTTAGTACCACCGCTCCTACGTCAAAGCCATTACAGGCCGGTACCACCGCTCCATTAAAACCGAACTCCTCATGTTCACAGTCCACAATCTCATAACAGTCGTTAAAGGAATCACAGCCATCGGTTAGGGTGACGCAATAAGTACCCACCTCCAGCTTGCGAATATCTTGCGTAAATGCCACAAAGTCATCCGGTCCGGTCCAATGATAATACAGTGTACTAGCACCACCGGAGACAGCTAAATCAATCGCCCCCAAATCGTTACCGTAGCCGATGGGGGTAAGCGTGTTGACCGCCACGGAGATGGGTGGACCTTCTTCACCTGGCTCCAGTAACCCTCCAGAACAGCAGCAAATCCTGACCCCTAATGTTTTGCGACATCCCTCCCCATTCACTACCGTCAGGTAATAATTTCCGTTACACAATCCCACTAAGTCTTGCGAAGTAGCGCTAAAACCATTGGGCCCGCTCCATTGGTAAGTAGCGTGCTCCCCGGCCGGAATCTCGACATTGATTTCACCATTGCAAAGGTTTCCGCAAGTCTCGTTATTGGTAACACTGGCAACCCAGGCGTTAAAAGAGGAAGAGAGCGCAAAGCAATTCGATGCAGTACAGCCCTCCCCGTCCGTGACCGTCACGCAATAGCTTCCGGGAGCAATGCCATCAAGATCTTCCGTAGTCGCTCCATTACTCCACTCGTAGGAAAAGGGCCAGCGTGTATGGTGTCCAGTAACGGATAAGTCAATCACTCCACCCGTTGGGGAGCAGGCCCCTTCAAGTTGGGCATTGACCTCTATCCGTTTTTCGTTCACTCGAATATTGCCACTTTGGGAGCAGTTGGTAGCATCCGTAACCGTCAACTCGTACCAACCGGGTGCTAAATTTTCGATGGCC